>JADFXW010000072.1 GCA_015233375.1 Candidatus Omnitrophota bacterium
AATCTGCACCTTCATCTTGAACAAACGGTTCAACTTGAGAATCTCCTAACTCTTGATTTGCCATTTGTTGAATCAGTCCAGCATGAACAGCGTTTATGCCCCGGATAAAAGTATGGACATGAACACCCGCTTTATCCGTGTGCTTTTCATAGCAAATGAATAGGCTAACCCCTCCGCTTACTATTTGCATACCTACGGTTCTGTTGATGTCATGGAAGAACTTTCTGATTTGCTTCTCGGCCTCTGGCTTACTAACAACGCCGAAGAATGTGATGGATGCCCATAAATCCCAAATCTGATTATTGATGTCCTGACGGATTGCTTCTCTCATCTTCTGGTTCTCGCTGAATTCTAGATTTGCGCCAACTGTTATCTTTGCCATAATCTTACCTTTCCTTTCTTAAGCATAGAAAATCCAAGATGGGCTTTTAAGCCTCCTTTTCTTGACCTTCTATGCCTGTCTGCATGCCTATTGGACGGAAAAGCCGTTTCAACAGGATTGGTCAGACAATATATATACGCCAGACAATGCTCAACCTTTAATCACTGAACTCAGATACTTTGTTACTGATTTGTTACTGCGAACAGTAACACTTAGGAGAATTGACGAAAACCGTCAGGAAGCAACGGAAGGTACTTAAGGAGGGGGTCTATCGAGGTATTTATGTAAGCTAAATAAGAAGAGGATGTTACGTAAACGTAACACCCTCTTCGAGTTGGTTGCGGGGACAGGATTTGAACCTGTGACTTCAAGGTTATGAGCCTTGCGAGCTACCGGGCTGCTCCACCCCGCGATCAATCTTACTTTTTCTTTACCACAGGAACGATTTTATAAACCGTCTCGCCCTGCCTTATTAAACCCATCTTTTGTCGACCTATCTTCTCTAAATATTCACGGTCGGTCAATAAGAGGTGTCTCTCTGCTTCAAACTTCTTATTTCTCTCTTCCAGAGCCTCTATTCGATGCGCGTACTCGCGATTTTTCTGCTTTAGATCCTGCATCATCGAATACGAAGGCAGAAAAAGCGCTAATATGACCATCGTTAAAATAAACAAAGAAAGAGCGTTTTTAATCATTAATAGATTGTAGCAAAATTCTTGCCTGCATACACCGCTTTTTTACCTAACTGCTCTTCAATACGAAGCAATTCATTATACTTGGCAATGCGGTCTGTACGCGACAAAGAACCTGTCTTTATCTGACCTACATTGGTGCCGACCGCTAAATGAGCAATGGTCACATCTTCCGTCTCACCTGAACGATGGGACATAATGGAATGATATTTGTTCTTCTTGGCCAAATTAATGGTGTCCAGGGTCTCAGACAAGGAACCAATTTGATTGACCTTAATCAAAATCGCATTGGCTGTCTTTGTCTCAATACCCCGCTTCAAACGCTTCACATTGGTCACAAATAAATCATCACCCACAATCTGAATCTTCTTGCCTAAACGGTCGGTCATCGCCTTCCAACCTGACCAATCATCCTCTGCCAAACCATCCTCAATCGAGACAACTGGATACTTGGAGACCATCTTGGCATAAGCTTCAATCATCTCACTGGATGATATCTTCTTGCCATTGTAATCATACTTGCCATCTTGATAAAATGAAGAGGACGCTGGATCCAGGGCAATAAACACATCCTTGCCTGGCTTATAACCAGCTTTCTCAATAGCCGCGATAATTATATCTAAACCCTCTTCGTTACTACGTAAATTAGGAGCAAAACCACCCTCATCACCCACAGAGGTTGCTAAATTCTTGTCATGCAAAATACCCTTTAATGAATGAAACACCTCGCAGGCTATCTGCATGGCCTTTGAAAAACTGGGCGCACCTGCAGGCATTATCATAAATTCCTGGATATCCAGGTTATTGTCCGCATGTAAACCGCCATTAATAATATTCATCATCGGCACAGGAAGAATGCAGGCCTTGTTGCCGCCAATATACCTGTATAGAGGAACACCCTTCTCATTGGCTGACGCCTTGGCCACGGCCAACGACACACCTAAAATCGCATTGGCCCCGAAATTTCCCTTGTTTTCTGTGCCGTCCAACGCAATCACTATTTTATCAATAGCCTTAAAATCAGCTGGCTTACCCTTAATGGCTTTGGCAATATCTACATTAACGTGATTCACCGCTTTTAAAACACCCTTGCCGCCAAATCTGGCCTTGTCACCATCGCGCAATTCAATGGCTTCATGCTCGCCCGTGGAAGCGCCTGAAGGAACAGCCGCACGACCAAAAGAACCAGAACTTAATAAAACATCCACCTCTACCGTTGGGTTTCCCCGGGAATCAATGATTTCACGGGCCTTCACAGATTTAATTTGAGACATACACACCTCTTTAAAAAATTTTAAATTTAATTCGCGTAATCTAACACAATTTGGATGTGCAGTCAAGAACTACCCGACATTCTGTAAAGGCAAAATAGAAATGTCCTCATTCAATTATATTAATTAAAAATTATTTTTGAAATTTCTATGATATACTAGATAATTCTTAAACCTAATATGACCTTATTATTAAGGAATGTCCTATGATGAAAAATCGTTTATTTAAATTTGTCCGGGTCCATTGGAAAGGCATTTTAATTTATATCGCGGTCGCGGCCCTTTTGGCTTTTATCTTTGTCTTTATGTATTTTGGCGGAACCAGCTTCTTTGGCATGGAAGGCTTTTACCGTAAAAATATGATGGCCCAAATGGGCGTTTATTTGGTCGTCTTTCTTATCATCAGCATTATTCAATCCGTCCTTTTTACCTATTTTCAGGTGTATTTCATGATGGGCGGCGGGCTTAATAATATGCTCGGCAAGGACAGCTCTGAAAAAGGACAATCTGACGTTCACTGGGACGATGTCATTGGCCTTGAAAACGCGAAACGCGATGCCTGGGAGGTTGTCCAATTTATCAAGGACGCTAATAAAGTGAAGGCCATTGGCGGGACCATGATCAAAGGTGTTTTGATGGTAGGTCCTCCAGGCTGCGGAAAAACTTATCTGGCCAAGGCCATTGCCACGGAATGCAAACTACCCTTTCTCTCCGCTGTCGGCAGCGAGTTTGTGGGGATGATCATTGGCCTTGGTGCGGCCCGTATCAAATCCTTGTTCAAAAGGGCCAGGCAATTAGCCGCTGTTGATGGCGGATGTCTTATTTTTATCGACGAAATCGACGCCTTTGCCACCCCCCGCTTTGAAGAAAAAGGGTTTGGAGGCGGGATATCGCATAATGCCGCGGTCAACCAATTCTTAACTGAACTCGATGGCTTAAGGAAAAAAGAGAATAATATCGTTGTCATCGCAGCCACCAACATGGCCCCGGAAAAACTGGACCCTGCCATCATGCGTTCCGGCCGCTTTGACCGCAAAATTACCGTTGAAAAACCAACTGCCAAGGACCGCGAAGAGCTGATTAAATATTATCTGAGGAAAGTAAAATATGACCCTGCCGTTGATATCCCAACAATTGCAGAAAAGGCGCAATGGTTCTCACCTGCGGACATTAATAACATGGTCCGCGAGGCAAGTGTGCTGGCCTTGCGCGAGAAACGGCCTGAATTAAACCAGGAAGACATGATGAAGGCCCTGAATGACGTTATCACCAATATCGAAAAAACAGGTGAAGAAAAAATCCTCTCTAATAAAGTCAACGTCAAATGGGATGAGGTCATTGGCATGACCAGCGCCAAGCAGGAAGCCTGGGAACTGGTAGACCTTTTAAAAGACCGTAACCGCCTTAAAAGTGTCGGCGGAAAAATCATTAAAGGTATCCTCCTTTTAGGGCCGCCAGGATGCGGGAAAACTTATTTAGCCAAGGCCATGGCCACTGAATCAGGGTTTCCCTTTATCTCTGCCATTGGCAGTGATTTGGTTGGTGTCTACGTCGGTGAAGGTGCCCAAAAGATGAAGAACATCTTTAAGGAAGCTCGCCAATTGGCCAGGGCTGAAGGCGGATGTATCATCTTTTTCGATGAAATTGACAGCTTTGCCACGCATCGCGTGGAAGAACGCGGATATGGCGGAGGTATCTCGCACAACGCCACTATCAATCAATTCCTGACTGAAATCGACGGCTTACGCCAACAGGAAAATAATATCGTTATCATCGCAGCCACCAATGTGCCTGAAGAAAAATTAGACACCGCTATTCTCAGGGCTGGACGTATTGAACGAAAAATTTATATCGACCTGCCTAATCTTCAGGACCGTATCGATTTATTCAAATACTACTTAACTAAAATAAAAATTGATGAAAGTGTTAACCCTGAGATCCTGGGCCGTAAAGCGCTTTGGTTCTCACCTTCGGACATTGACAGCATGATCCGCGAAGCTGGCCTTATCGCCTTGCGTGATAAACGCGATTTTATTAATTTTAAGGATTTATCACTGGCTTACGACCGTATCCTCTATGGGGCCAAATCCAATAAAATCTTAAGCACGGCGGAAAAGGAATGGACCGCGTATCACGAGTCTGGACATGCCATTATCGGGTATATGCTAAACCCAACGGAAGACGTGGTTAAAGCGACCATTATCCCCCGTAAAGGAGCCTTAGGGTTTGTGGCTCCCCGCGCACGTGAGGAAGTCCATATCCGGAAAAAAGAGTGGTTCATGGCTTACATCAAATTTTGTTTGGCTAGTTACGCCGCTGAAATGATCAAATACGGCACGACTGGCAGCGGGGTGGGTGGCGGGCCTGGCAGCGATTTTCATCAAGCCACAGCCATGGCGTACCGTATGGTCTGGCAGTTGGGTATGGGACAATCAAAGTTGATTGGAGACATGGACCAATTGATAAGCGGCTATGGCCAGTCTTTTATTTCAGAAAAAACAAAAGAAACGCTCAATAATGACGTCCAGGCTATTCTTCAAGAATGTTTGAATGACGCCACTAATATCTTAAACGCAAACCGTCCTTTATTGGATTATTTCGCCCAAGAATTGTTAGCTAAAGGCGAACTAGAATATGATGAAATTGAAGCCATTTTCCAAAAATTCGGAATCAAACCGCTTTCACGCCCAATGCTTGGTGCTTCTTAAAGCTGTCTTTGGGCTTTGTTTGTTGGTCTTGATGTTCCCTGCCATAGAAGGCTGCGCGCCTAAAAAAGAGGCCGCTCTTTCTCTATCGCCTGGGGAACTGCAAAATAAATTCGAGCTTAAGTGCAAGAAAGATTATAATCTCCACGTTGTCACAAGGCTTGTGGGAAAAACATTCTGGATATACGCGCCCACGGACAAGAACCTCTTTGATTTTGCGGCTGAAACACCTACCCCGCCAGATCCTATGAAAAAACACGCCAAATATGACCTGCTTTATATTCACGGCGAATTCACAGAAAAATCATTTATCTTTGATTATGATGTGGTCCCTAAAATTAAGTCTGAACTTCAAAATGAGGGCATAAAAAATGAGGCGTCTGATTATTACAATAAGCTCTATAATAATCTCATCACCGTCCTCACAGAAACCATGCTGGATCCAAAAACACCGGCGTCCTTCGTGGTTTTAACTATTTGTGATATTAAAAAAGGTATTGAGTCACGCTACACCTTTTATTTAGAGGATTACCGCAAAGCATCCGTCGAAGGCCTGCCTTACGATGAATTTAATAAACGTGTCCTGCAAGAGTATAAGGGAAATACGAATTTTATCGGGGATCAATTAGGACAGCATTTGGAATACAATGATGTGATCATGCCTGTATTTTTGACCAAACAAATGGTTAACCGTATCCGTTATAAATTCACCCAAAGCGATTTTCCGCCTCAACAAAATTATGAAACAGCTATTATTGATACCATCGCTGATACAACCCGTTATTATCATTTTAAGGATTTTATGACCGTGCGGACCAATGATATCCGCAACAAAAAGAAAATGGTCTTCACGCCAAAACAACTGTCCTCCTTTGGGGAAGACAAAAAAGCGGAAAAAGATTCAGACGGAAAGCTTATCCACATCACCTTTGAAGACGGCAAAACAACCTTCAAAGAACAATAACCTTCCTGCCTTCAACCTTTAATTTGCCGCGGACAAAAAGATCAATAGCTTGAGGATATATCTTGTGTTCTGCGTTGTGGATCTTTTCTGCCATAGACTCGAGGGTGTCTTTTGGTTTTATTTCAATAGCCTCTTGCAGGATGATAGGCCCTTCGTCCATGGCTTCTGTAACAAAATGGACCGTTGGACCTGTTAGCTTAACACCATAATCAAACGCCTCTTGAATGGCATGAGTGCCTTTAAAAGAAGGCAGCAGGGCTGGATGAATATTGAGGACCTTGTTAGGATATTGCTTTAAAAAAAAGCTGCTTAAAAGACGCATATATCCCGCCAAAACCACAAAATCTACTTGATGCTTCACTAAACAATCAATAACAGCCTTATCAAAAGCTTCGCGGTCTTTAAAATCTTTAGGGTCGATAAAAATCGCAGGGATAAGGGCCTTTCGCGCATGCTCAAGACAGAACGCCTCTTTTTTATCGGAAATAACAACCTTTAATTCCGCTTTTATTTGGCCATTTCGAATAGCGTCAATCATCGCTTTCAAATTACTGCCTTTGCCTGAGGCTAACACGGCAAAATTCATTTTACTCCTCTTTTTTGACATAAACCTATCAAACCTACAATCATAAATATACACCCGACCGAAACCAAAATCCAGAGCCGACCCACATATTCAGATAAAAAGGAACTCGCCAGCATGGCCACCAGAAAGCCAAAATGCATGACAAACTCAAGCGCCGCAAAAACCTTGCCTGACATCTCCATGCTGCAGACCTTATTGACCACCGTATTGCCTGCAATCATCGCAGGACCTAAGCAGAAACCTAATATCAAGGACAAGCCTAAAGCCACAAAACGGTTATGCGTGGTGGTCACCACAAAGGCAAACAGGGCGACCAGGATCCCGCCTGTCAATAAGGACACAAAGATGACCCTAAAAGCATCCACACTTTTGCCCCATCGGCCATATGCCAGGCTGCCCATAAAAAGACCTGCGCCTAACGGCACGGCCAGAAAACCTAAATCCTTGGTCACACTATGAAAAGCCTGCTGGATAAAAACGATAATAACCACATAAATAGCACCTGCCGCGGCAAATAAGAGTGTCATCATCAATAAGATAAAACGTATTTCTTTTTGAGAACGGATATAATGAACACCTTCCATCATCTCTTGCCAGACACTCTTTTCCATTTGCAGCATTTCTTTAGTCTTGGCAATGATTTCACTCCTGTTGGGAAGACGACGACGAAAAGCCGCTATCGAAAAAACCAGGGCCCCGGAAAAGAGGTAACAGGCCGCATCAAAACAAAAACCACCAAAGGAACCGAGATACTCGACGATTAAACCGCCTAACAGGGCCCCTAACACAAGGGCTATCATGCCGCTGGTGGTGGCCAGGGAATTGGCGATATGCAAATCTTCCTCGTTGACTATCTCTGGGATAAAAGACATCTTGGCTGGCACATAAAAACGGCTGAAGGAAAAAATAATAAATACCACCACATACATCGGCCATATCACAGGTAAACGGATTAAATAAAAAGCCACTAATAAAACCAGCGTGCTCCTTATAAAATCACAGACAAACAGGGTCCGACGCCTGTCCCAACGGTCGATATAAACACCCGCGATAGGCCCCACAATAAAAACAGGAATGATGGTAAAACTTAATAACTTCGCCATTTCAACCACAGAACCTGGATGACGAACAGCCATTAAGCCCACCAAGGCCATCTGATAAACCCTATCACCAAATTGGGAAATAAGCTGGGCAAACCAGAAACGAAAAAAATCTCTGCTTTTATTATCGCAAATAAAATCCCACATAATGTCGGTCTGCCAGAAAAAAGGAGAAAAAAGCTGGCGAGAGGGGTTGAACCTCCGGCCTGCGCATTACGAATGCGCTGCTCTACCAACTGAGCTACGCCAGCAAATGAATCAAGGAGTTATTATATTTCAAAGATGAAGTAATTCAAGCTCTAAATGGAAGGCGTCCCCTTTTTTCAAGTAGCATGACCCCCTTCAATAAAAATCCTTATTAATTCTCAACAAATTTAAGGTCGTTATCTTCACACCATTGCTTCGCGAACGCTGTATACGCTTTGTCTCGATACTGATACCAATCTTGTTCTATACCATACTCATGAATCTTCTCTTTAAACCCTCGAAATGCTCCTCTTCCTTTGATCGCATGCTCAAGACAGAACGCCTCTTTTTTATCGGAAATAACAACCTTTAATTCCGCTTTTATTTGGCCATTTCGAATAGCGTCAATCATCGCTTTCAAATTACTGCCTTTGCCTGAGGCTAACACG
>JADFXW010000073.1 GCA_015233375.1 Candidatus Omnitrophota bacterium
TCAACAGCCCCATAATAATGAAGGGCGGCTGTTGAGCCGCCCTTCAATTATATGTCAGTGCTATGCGTTATCAACAGTTTACTTTTTCATCCAGCTCATCATGCCCCTAAGTCGAGCCCCCACCTGTTCCACTGGATGTTTCTCTCCGTCTTTTCGCATCTGAAGGAAATTCTTGCGGCCTTTTTTATTTTCAGCCATCCACTCCTTGGCAAATTGACCTTTTTGGATTTCCTTTAATATCTTTTGCATTTCACGACGAGTACGCTCATTCACAATCCGTTTTCCCCGGGTCATGTCCCCATATTCAGCTGTGTCTGAGACACGTTGGCGCATGCCTTGAATGCCTCCTTCATAAATTAAATCCACAATCAATTTTAATTCATGCAAACATTCAAAATAAGCGATTTCAGGTTGATACCCTGCTTGAGTCAGGGTTTCAAAACCAGCTTTAATCAATTCACTGGCCCCCCCGCACAAAACCGCCTGCTCACCGAAAAGATCCGTTTCCGTCTCTTCCTTAAAAGTAGTTTGAATAATCCCGGCACGTGATCCGCCAATACCTTTGGCATAACCCAAGGCAATTTTTAAGGCTTTCCCTGTGGCGTTTTGATGCACGGCCACTAAACACGGAACCCCTCGCCCTTCTTCATACTGACGACGGACCAAAGCCCCTGGCCCTTTGGGTGCTATCATAAAAATATCCACGTTTTTAGGTGGAACAATGAATTTAAAATGGATATTAAACCCGTGAGAAAACGCCAAGGCCTTGCCCTTAGTCAAATAAGGGGCAATGGAATTATTGTAAATATCAGCCTGCAGATGATCTTGAGTCAAAATAATAATGACATCTGCTTGTTTTGTGGCGTCTTCCACAGAAACCGGTTTAAAGCCATCTTTGACGGCTTTTTCATAATTAGGGCCACCAGGACGCTGGGCCACAATCACCTTTAAGCCGCTGTCTCTTAAATTCAAGGCTTGGCCGCGGCCCTGGATACCGTAGCCGACCACCGCAATTGTCTTATCTTTAATATCTTTAATATTACAATCTTTTTCATAAAAAATTTTAGCCATTAATCATCCCCTTCCCCATCTAAATGGGCCTGTTTATGACGTAACCCAATAGGCGTCAAAACAGGTTTAATGAAACTGGTGACAAAATCCTTGGTGTCACCCACATTCAATTGCTTAAATAAGAACTCAAAACTCTTTTCGATTTCAGCGGTGATGCCTTCCTTAATATTTTCCGGCATCCCGAAAATTTCCTTCTTGAATTGCCCAAGGGCGCGCTTACGTGCTTTATAAATAAACTGCTCGTCCGTATCTTTGGCCTTACGCTCTGAAGCACAATTGACCTTGGTCCATGCTACCATCTTTTCAGACAATTCCTTAGGGAATAACTTGCTGTCTAAGATCTTGTTCTGGAAATTGGTTGCTAAATGGATCTCAACAGTATTAATTTCTGGGAACTTATGGAATGCTTCATCCGGCAAGGTTGAAGCTCCATGTTGGACCGCTCCCCCTAAACCAAACTGTTTTTGGCCTGCAGCAGAAAGTAATTTTAACGTGTCAAAATCAACCTTCACATTCGCGATACTCCCATCAGGTAAAACAACACCACCATGTGAAGTTCCTGTCTGCACGGATAACTTACTTAAACCCTTAAGCCCTGAACCTAAGGTTTTATTATAACCTTCCATAAACGCGGTCAATTCTTCAACCGTGCTGTTTTTATTTCCAACCTCGCCTATCTCTCCACCCACTGATATCTCAACCCCTTTAGGTTGAAGCTGACGGATAAATTTGGTCAATTCAGCACAAACCTCAAAATTGTCGCGCTGTTGTTCTGTCAAGGTTGGCCTGTCCAATTTAACTGTCGTTGAAGAATCAACGTCAATATTATAAAAACCAGCAGCGATGCAATCTGCCACTAATTCTTTAAGGCCTGAAACCTCTTTTTCCTTATTATCAAAATAAGAGGCCGCCTTAATCTGACAATGATCACCTTGGATAAATACAGGGCCGCTATAACCCTCTTTGATAGCAGCCGCTAAAATGACCGCTGAATACTCGATAGGCGGCTGATTCGTATATCCCATTTCTGATTTGGCAATTTCAAAAATAAAAGCGCCAGCATTCAAGCGTTTAGCCACACGGAAAAGGGCCCTGGCTAAATAATAAGTTAAGGAACGCAGGTTCATGGCTGGAACAGTAAAGTTCTTGCCTTGTCCCTTTCCACGGGCCATATAAACCTCATGGATAGAAGCTAAAAATGCCCCTTGCTCCCAAGCCTTGGCTTGAATCTCACGGGCCAGAGACTCTTTTTTCTTCATGTCGTCTGTCATGACTAATTCTTTTACTTTTGCATCTACATCAAATGCTAAACTCATGTTATCCTCTCCTTTTGGACGTGATGAAAGATTGCTTCGTCGCTAAAAGCGCTCCTCGCAATGACACTATTTTACAACTAAAAATATTAGGATATTATAGCATCTTATTTAATGCCTGCAAGATCAACTTTGGCATTCAATGGCCTCTTTTTAATTTATTCACTTCCTGTTTCAATTCAAGAATCTCTTTTTGCTGTTGCTTGATTGATTCGACAAGCGCTCCTATTAATTGATCATAGGCAATGCTCTTCATACCTTTATCATCTTTTTTTACTACATCTGGAAAAACCTTTTCCACCTCTTGGGCAAGTAGCCCCATCTGTAAAGACTGATCCCGATTTTTGTCCCTCCAGTGAAAGTTTACACCACGCAGGCTACACACTCTTTTCAAAGCATTGGGTATGGTCGTGACGTCTTTTTTCAATCGAGCGTCAGAGCACTGGATGTTAGGCCCATTACAAAATATACCATTGCGAGCAGCCAAATATATATTATTAGCACCTAAAGTTACAGTTCCATTATTATTGGACTGATTCGGTTCAATATAGATACTGTCATTGTCCCCACCCTGTAGGTCTGAAACGCCCAAATATACCGCCGTACCATTATTATAAGCATTAACGCTCAGAACACCACGACCTGGTACCGCCTCACCAAAAAAGAATTTTCCATTCACATCCAACGGTACTGACGGACTGAGTATCCCCCCAATGCCAACGTTGCCGTTTGGTTTAATAACCATCGCATAATTCCCCATCGTAGTATCATTACCATTGACACCAAACCACAGACCTCCATCGTTATCATTGCCAATAAAACTACTTGTGCCAGACCCTAGCGCTCGGAGCCGCAAGGTTGGGTAGCTATTACTTGTTGCAACAATTGTTTGTTTCCAGCCATTGGGCTCCCAATTGGTATTACCTACCACTTCCAAAGGAGCAACCGGACTCGGTGTCCCAATACCGACGTTGCCGGAATTAACAACCACTTTCCCATTAATCGTGGTTGTGTTAGAAGAATCCGTGCCTAATGTCGTATTACCCGTGATGAGCGCATTTCCCTTAACACCTAATGGCATTCCTGGATCTTGCGTCCAACCTGAACCAAGGGCAAGATTAGGGGTTATTTGGGTAGCGCCATTCACATAAAAGGGGATTATGTAGGTGGTTGGATTGGTGTCATTACCATTAACTCCACTGGTATCAAAAATATTGTACATCCAATAACTGGCCTGCATTGGAACAATTTGTCCATTATTATTATTGCACACACTCAAAACCCCATTATTGTTTACTAAAGCCGTCTGACCAGGTGTCAGCGTCGATGGACAAGGCCAAGATTGAAGGAAGCTTAAATATCTATAGATGGACATGTCATTATAACTGCCGGAAGGAGAGGGATAATAGGTGACCAGGGTTGTTGTTCCTGCCCGTAAAGGACTTAATCCCATCAAGATAAAAATAATGATAAAAAACGATATACGTTTCATTATGTGCCCCTCCATTAAAAGATGATTCGTCGGGCTTTCGCTCTTCTCACAATGACATAACCTGATGACGTCGAAGCAAGTATGACTAAAGCCTTTTGACACAATTAATGCAACGGACTAGATTAATATCTATAATGGTCTGGTTTATACGGACCTTCAGGCTTTACCCCTATATATTTAGCCTGTTGAGGCGTTAAGACATCTAATTTAACACCAACCTTGGCTAAATGTAAACGAGCTACCTTTTCATCCAAATGCTTAGGAAGGGTGTAGACCTTATTCTCATATTTCTTACCATTTTGCCAAAGCTCTATTTGGGCCAATACCTGGTTGGTGAACGAATTGCTCATCACAAAAGAAGGATGCCCCATGGCACAGCCTAAATTGACCAATCTTCCTTCTGCTAATACGACAATTTTCTTGCCATTAGGATACGTATACTCATCCACCTGAGGCTTGATTTGCGTTTTCTTGACACCTTTACAATTATTCAAATAAGCCACATCAATTTCTGCATCAAAATGACCAATATTACAGACAATGACCCCACTTTTCATGGCATCCATATGTTTTCCTGTAATCACATTAATGCAGCCTGTGGCTGTCACAAAAATATCACCAATTTTAGCTGCCTCATCCATAGGCATGACTTGATAGCCTTCCATGGCGGCTTGCAGGCCGCAAATAGGATCAACCTCGGTCACAATGACCCTGCCGCCTAAACCTTTGAAGGATTGGACACAACCTTTACCCACATCACCATACCCTGCCACCACACAAACCTTGCCTGCAATCATGCGGTCTGTCGCCCGTTTAATGCCATCAATTAATGACTCACGGCAACCATATAAATTATCAAACTTGGATTTGGTCACAGAATCATTCACATTAATCGCCGGGACTTTAAGCGTCCCTTGATGCATCATTTCATAAAGACGATGAACACCTGTTGTGGTCTCTTCAGAAAGGCCATGAATCCCTTTTAAATATTGGGGATATTTTTCATGGATCATTTGGGTCAAGTCCCCACCATCATCCAAAATCATGTTTGGCCCCTGTCCATCAGGCCAATGAATGGTCTGTTCAACACACCAGTCATACTCTTTAAGACTCTCGCCCTTCCAGGCAAAAACAGAAATGCCTGCCGCGGCGATTGCCGCTGCCGCATGGTCTTGAGTCGAAAAAATATTACAAGAAGACCAGCGGACCTTAGCTCCTAACTTGATAAGAGTCTCTATCAAGACCGCTGTTTCAATGGTCATGTGGATACAACCAGCAATACGAGCACCTTTCAGAGGTTGCTTTTTCTCGTACTCTAAACGCAAAGCCATAAGACCTGGCATTTCGGTCTGCGCAATTTCAATCTCTTTACGCCCCCATTCTGCTAAAGACAGGTCCTTGACCTTATAATCAGAAAATAATTTTTTTACCATTATGCATCCTTCTTTAATACGGCGACTTTATCCGTTTTTTCCCATGGAAAGCCAGGACGTCCAAAATGACCATAAGAGGCTGTCTTGAGATAAATGGGACGACGTAAATCCAATGTAGCAATTATCCCGCGCGGAGATAAATCAAAATGCTTGCGCACCAGGGCCACTAATTTTTGGTCACTAATCTTGCCCGTGCCATAGGTGTCTACCATCAGAGAAACCGGTTGAGGAAATCCTATCGCATAACCAACCTGTAAAAGGCATTTTTCTGCTAATCCCGCAGCCACAATGTTTTTACAGATATAACGGCCCATATAAGCAGCTGAACGATCCACCTTGGTCGGGTCTTTCCCGGAAAAAGCACCACCGCCATGCGGGACAACGCCGCCATAGGTGTCCACAATAATCTTACGGCCCGTGACCCCTGTATCAGACTGTGGCCCACCAACGACAAATTTGCCTGTTTCATTCACATAAAACTTCGTATTCTTATCAATCATCTTGCCTACAATGGGAAGAGCCACTGTTTTGATTATCTCTTGCTTGGCCTTTTCTGTAATGCGCTTGCCTGATTTGTCTAAAATCTCCTCTGTATGTTGACAAGCCAGGACCACCGCGTCAATACGCAAAGGCTTATCATCCTCATATTCAATAGTCACCTGAGACTTGCAATCAGGTCCCAAATATTTAAGAATGCCTTTCTTACGGACCTCCTCAACGCGCTCCACCAAACGATGGGCCTTCATGATAGCCAGCGGCATCATCTCAGGCGTTTCACTGCAAGCATACCCGAACATAATACCCTGATCGCCTGCTCCTCCAGTGTCAACACCTTGAGCGATATCAGGAGATTGTTTATTAATCGCATTTAAAATAGCACAGACATTAGCGTCAAAACCATATTTGGGATGATTATAACCAATATCTAAAAGCACCCGACGCACTAATTGATGCACGTCGACATAGGTGCTTGTTGTTATCTCACCACCAACAATCACAAGACCTGTGGAGCAAAAGGTCTCGCACGCAACGCGGCCTTTGGGGTCATCTTTAAAAACAGAGTCCAAAACTGCATCTGAAATTTGATCACACACCTTATCCGGATGACCATTACCAACTGACTCTGAAGTAAAAAGATAACGTCCTTTCACTGATTCCACCTTTCTCTTGCAGGTTCAATACATCGAACTCACGCTAAATTATTAATCAATTTAACCTTTATAATTAGCCCTGGCCTCTTCAAGGGCTTCAATGCTCCCGATATCATACCATTTTCCAGAAAATTGAAAACCATAAACATTTTTCTTTTCAGACAGCCACTGGATATAACTTCCTGCCGCATCTACGGCTTTAGAGACACTTAAATATTCCTTAAGACACCCCATAGACTGTCGAGGAAAATAATATAAACACATGGTTATTAAACTTGATAGCGGATTTTTAGGTTTTTCCTGAAAACTAATGACCTTTTGGTCCTTATCAATGGCAATGACCCCAAATTTATTGGCTGCAGCAATATCCTTGATATCATAAGCGCCAATGGTTATTGCGGGAGTTTTTGAAAGGGCAAAATGAACAAAACCAGACAAATCACCATCGAAAAGATTGTCCCCTCCAATAACAAGCCAATCATCCGCCACCGTCTCTTTATCCCAAACAAAGCGCATATCCCCCACTGATCCCAACCGCGCTTCAGGAGTATTGGTGCCGTCATTGATGATACGGATAGGCAGGCCTTGCCGTTTATCAGCCCATTTCTGAAAATGAGTGGCAAATTTATTATTACTAACAACGACAATTTCCGTTAAACCTTGCACCTTTTGGAGTTTATCCACCACATAATCCACTAAAGGTTTGTTACCAACAGGAATTAATGGTTTAGGGGTATCTTTAAACCGTTCCGCTAACCGTGTCCCGTAACCAGCTGCTAGAATCAATGCTTTCATTTTCCCTCCTTAGCCTCCAAACGGACTAGGCGTGCATTAAGCTTTTCAATCTTATTTTGTAATTCCTGATTTTGTCTATTCATCTCTTGAAGAGCATTGACCAATACCGCAACCAAGGAGACCTCTTCAAACATCAAATGGTCAGGATTTTGATTGTTGATAATAACAGGTTGAGGTCCTTCCAGAGCCAATATATCTTGAGCCAAGAAACCATAATGCACCTTACCATTTTTTACCGGTGCTATGTCCTTACGTGACTGTTTAAATTGATACGCCGTTGGTTTAAGTTTTAAAATAAAGTCCAAACCTAAAGAAACAGGACTGAATGCTGTTTTATCCCGAACGTCCGAAGTAAGCTGTACTCCTCGAGCAAAAACATCACCATCAGTAGTTCTAATATTTCCAGAAACATACATGTCCGTAGTGCTGCTGTTTCCTAAAACTATAAGATTGCTTTGACCTTGAATATCAACGGGTGACGTTGCTGTACCTGCACCAGAACCAATCGCCACATTATTAGAGCCATTTGTCACGTCCTGTAGCGCTCCAGTTCCTATTGCAACATTGTTTTGTCCGTTTGCATTTTGCAATGCCCCATACCCAACAGCTGTATTATTATTCCCAGTAGTGTTACCCCAAAGAGAGCTCCCGCCAACTGCCACATTGTCATTCCCACTGGTATTGGAAAGAAGAGCAATATTCCCAATAGCCACATTATAATACCCACTCCCTTGCGTCGATGACATGGCTTGATATCCAATGGCTGTATTACCATATCCACTGATATTTGAAACTAAAGCAGCATATCCTACGGCCACATTATTATATCCCACTGTATTACTATTCAACGCTGAAGCCCCAAATGCTGAATTTTTATTGTTAGTATTAGCCTGAAGCGCCATATGCCCCACTGCTGTATTACTATCCCCTTGGGTGTTGTTGTTAAGAGCTTGGTACCCCAACACCGTATTGCTAG
>JADFXW010000074.1 GCA_015233375.1 Candidatus Omnitrophota bacterium
GTATCCGTTTTACAGAAACGACATACACATGGATGACAGGTCTTGAAGTACCGACCAAGGACCGTTATCCGTTTAACGTCATGACATGCAAAGACGTGGTTGATGGCCAAAAGGCATGTGATTATGTGTGGTTGGTCTCTAACGGTTTAAATTTAAACAGGGATAACGTTAAAGCATTAACACAACGTGGAGGGAGGTGCCGCTGGAAGATCGAGAATGAAGGAATTAACACACAAAAAAATGGGGGCTATTGTCTGGAGCATCTGTACTCAAGGGATGAAGTGAGCATGAAGATCTGGTGTGCTCTGATTGACATAGCACACACGATTTGTCAGCTGATTGAGCGCGGGTCGTTAATTAGTATAAAGGTTTACGGAAGTCTTCGGAATATGGCCAGGGAGATGTTCGATCATATGAAGCATTATGTGTATCGGCCGCCACCCAAGATTCAACGTATTCAGATTCGTCTTGATTACAACACGTCCTAAAGATTAACAGATGTTACAGCCATATCCCCGTCAACGGTTCAAAACAAGAGCGCCCTTCGTGTCTCTTGGTAATATTGGCTTCCTCCGTCGCAATGTCAGCGCGAAAAATCCTTCGTTTTTTGTGAGTGGTTCTTAGCGTCTGGTTTCCGCTAGTCTATTTGCTATTTATATTATTTACATGTTATCCTTTAAATGAGGGAGTTTGTTGTTCAATCGCAAACCTGTCGAAAGGCAGGGACGCAAAGCTATAGGATCCTTGAAGAATATAGGATAGCCTGGCCGCCAAGACAAACTCATGACGGGGTCAAGCAATACCTATTTCCTTCAAGGAAGTTGTGAAGGGAATAGGTTTTTTTGTTTATTTAGGGGATATGGCTTTTTAAAAGAAGGTGCAAGGATATGAGAGAGGATACCGTGTCAAGAATGTTTAAAGCTTTAAGCAAGCCTCTTAGGCTATTTAAAAAGTGGCTGGCAGGTATTGTTTTGTCCGCTTTTTTGATAAACAGCACAGGATTCCCCTCGCAAGCCTTAGGCCAGCAATTCTATCTGCCAACAGCGGGACAGATGCTCTTTTTAAGTCAGCCATCTAATCCTCCCATTCTTAAAGGTATTAAGGTTCATGTTAACGATCCTTTTAGTTTCAATTTCATTTTAGACCATGGTGATTCCACTAGTGTCATTGCGAAAAGCAAAGCGACGCAGCAATCTCAACAAGAACAACTAAAACAAGATGCAACGAAACTCATCAAATACTTCCTTGCCGGGTTAACCATTCCAGAAAACGATTTATGGGTCAACCTTTCCCCTTATGAAAAAGACCGTATCATTCCTCACGCATTTGGATTAACAGAAATGGGCAGGGATTTATTGGCCCAGGATTATATTTTAAAGCAGGTGACAGCATTCTTGATGTATCCCGAAGGCAAGGTAGGGCAGAATTTTTGGAAAAAGGTTTACGCCCAAGCTTATCAAAAGTATGGGACAACCAATATCCCTGTGAATACCTTCAATAAGGTGTGGATAATACCTCAAAAGGCCGTGGTGTATGAACACTTTTCAAAAGTCCAACCCGGCGATTCTAATGGTACAGGAGCTGCTTTCATTGTTAAATCACAATTAAAAGTGATGCTTGAAGAAGACTATCTTTCTCTTGAGAAGCATGAAGGGATTAAATCTTACCGTAGAGACGCCATTAAGGGCGTTTCTACCAATCAATTAGGCAGTCAAATTGTCCGTCAAATCCTCATCCCAGAGCTGACCAGAGAGGTCAATGAGGGCCAAAATTTCATGCGCCTGCGTCAGGTGTATAACAGCCTGATTTTAGCGACATGGTATAAGAAAAAAATTAAGGATAGTCTCTTGTTGCAGGTGTATGCCCAAAAAAATAAGGTGGCAGGAATTAAGTATGACAGAAGCGTTAACCCATTATTAAATACCAAATCGCCTCATCAAGAATCAGATATAGGGTATATTTACCAGCAATACCTTAAAGCCTTTAAAAAAGGCGTTTATAACTATATCAAAGAGGACATAGACCCTGCCACACAACAGATGATTCCAAGAAAGTATTTCTCAGGAGGGACTTCGTTTAGTGCTGCGGCCATGAGTGCGGCTTTTGGGGTTACGTCATTCCCGCCAACTAATGCTATGCCAACTGCCACAGAGGTTGATGCGGCAATGTCTCCTGTTACCCCAAAGCCAGTTTCTCAAAGGACTGAGACTTTACCTAAAAATTTTGTTACTTTTTCAACTCTAAAAGATAAGCTTGATAGTGCACGGGCCCAAGGGAAAAAAAGGATTGTCATGTCCTATGCAGATGATAAACAGAAAGAGTCTATGCTGGAGGAATTAAAGAGTTTAGGTGTGCGTGTGGGGGGTGTTTTGAGTATGGAAGATGATCGTGGGTATGTTCATGGAGACAGCTTTCCAGCTTTGCTTGCGTCTCCATCTCCACAGGTGGAGCTACAAAGAACGATACAGGAATGGGGAAAAAAAGAAAAATCGACTGAAGAAGTAGTGGTTTATTTAGGGCCATCAGGTATGGAAATTTTGAAGGACACCGCGGTAGCATTTGATAAATTTTTTGGAATTGAGTCTTTTTATCCTCATAATTTGTTGACCTTTGGTGAGGTTTCGCAAGCTCAATATGACTCTTTACAAGAAATGGATACTTTGATGCATGGGTTTAAGACCAGAATGGCGCTGCCTGGTGTTAAAAAAGAATTGGTGCGTTCTATGCTTCGGGAGGCTAATGCAGGTATTATGAGAGACGCATCAGGTAACATTATAGAAATTGCTCCAAGTAAGGTGAAGGGTAAATTTGGGGTGCTTGAGCTTGATGCTGATTTTTTTAAAGCGATTAATGATATTTTTGGCCATCAAGTGGGTGATAAGGTGTTAAAGGGGATTGCAGCCTTGTTAATAAGTAAATTGCGCGCGAATGATGTCAAGATCCGTTTTGGAGGAGAAGAAATCATTATAGTGATGCATTTTACTGAAAATGAAAGAGATTTGGACACGGCAAAGATTCAAGCGGCGATTCAAGAAAAGTTAGAAACAATTAAAAAGGAGCTTCATACAAGCATTTCAGAGTTGAATGGAAATAGTCTTATTTCTAGTCTTTTGGATAAAACTGGGCTCTTTAGAGACGTTAAGCTTTTAAGCGCCTTACAACATCAGGTCAAATTAAAGCGAAAAAGAGAGGGTAGCGGTGAGGCCTATGTGAGTGATGATGTAACCGAACTTATTAATGAGCTTAAAGCAGGGCTTGACGGTAAAGATACTTCTTGGAGAATGAGCATGAGCGGTGGAGTGGTTGTTTATGATCCAAAAGAATTGTTGAGTGATCTAGATCGATTAGCGGTATTTCAAGCAGAGCTTTCTCAAAATCCGGCCGATAGGCCAGCCATCAATAAATTATGGCAAGAACTTTATAAGCAAGCAGATCAAGCCTTATACCGGGTTAAAAATGAGGGTGGCCGTGATGGCGTGTCTGCGGTTGATTATCAAAAAGGACAGGAGCCTGTAGTATCCAAAGAAGAAAAAGAGAAGGAAACAAGGACCAAAAAAGAACAATCAAGGGACTTTGATCCTGTATTATCAATGGCAGATGATGTGGAACATAGGATACGAACAATGGTCAATAGATTAGAGATGTATAACCAAAAAAGAGGATTGCTTTGCGTGGGGTCAGATGAAAGGGCGAAAATTACAAGATATTTACAACAGTGTCACACCGAAGAAAGACCGGTTACGGTTCATTATGTTTCCAGTTTAGATGACATGCGTCGACAAATAGACTCAGAGTCTCAAGAGTCTCAAGCTGGAATACATGTGTATATCACAGATTCTCGAGAGACGTTTAATGAAAAACGAGGTGATGCTGAAATGGTGGGTAATTTTTTTGGGATGAAGTTTACAAGCCATGTGCATAATTTCTTTGAAATGATGGAATTAAAGACCAGATCTTTAGTAGGTCTTGATCAATTAACAGGATTACCAACTAGGGCAAGGGCTGATGAGCTGATGGAGCAAATGATTCAATACATTTTGCGTCAACTGAAGGATGGTTTATTAGTCAGTGTTTTATATGATGCGGATTTCTTTGGGGCTATTAATTCTATTTTTGGTCATGATGCCGGAGATGCTGTTATCAAGTTAATCGGTGAAGTCTTGGCCGCAGAAACAAGGCCTAGTGATATTAATATTAGGTTAGGCGGTGAGGAGTTTACCTCATTAATGTATTTTCCTAATGCAACAGATAAAAGCACGGTGCAAGAAAAATTAGACCGAATTGCCAAGCGTCTGCGCGAGGCTTTACAAGACCCAAAACGGACAGAATTTGCGGTATTTCAAATGAAAGGTCATGGGACCACAAGGGACTATATTAAAGGTCCGATAACGGCTGAAGGTCAGATTGATGAGGGACAAGGGTTGATGAAAATGGTAGAAGGTGTGGATAGCGCTAATAAAGCAAAGGTGTTTGAGGCTATTTTACACCAGCTAAAGGTCCAAAATGAAATATTCAAGGGATTTGATAATTTTGGAAAGTATCAAAGAGGGATGGAAAGGCGCTATCGCAAAGATCCTGTGCGGCTTCTTAATGTTATATTATCAGGCGATCCATTTTTATTGCCTACTTATAAACCTAATCAGGATGATTCTAAAAGAACGCGATTAGAATTAACCCATTGGGATTTGACGATTAGTGGAGGTGTTCATGTGTCTAAAGTGAATGTAAAAAAATTTAGGGATTTTTTTAAAAAAGGGCCTAAGGGCCAAAAGAAAATTGTTCTTGATCATCAATGGATAAAGGCATTTTCCGCCAAAAGTTACACCGTTAATGATAAGGCATTATATGAAGCTAAGCACGCAGGCAGGAATCAGTTTAGGATTGGTATAGGAGGCGCTACTAGGATTGCATCTATCCAGAAATTCATGCCTAAGAAGCCCCAGGGGGATTCTGCTATGGGCGGTATTGATTTAAGCGAGGTGAATAAAAGTTTATCAACCCAAAATCGAGGGATAAGGTTTAATTTTCATATGACCCCGGCGATGTTGGCCAGATTAAGGAATTCATCAGGTTTTGCGCCTGTGGATGTGACCTTCCGGCCCGTTAAAAGCATTTCAAAATTTCTAGAGATTTCTTCATAAGATTTAGATGATATGGTATGATTTATTATTATTCATGATTTTTCGTCTAATGTCATTCCCCGTAAGCGGGAATCCAGTAAAAAGATAACCTTTTTATTTTTATGGAAAACGTCATTATTATAGGCTCCGGCCCCTCAGGCCATACCGCCGCTATTTATGCCGCGCGCGCTAAATTAAATCCTTTGATGTTTGAAGGGATGTTTGCCGCAGGTGTTGCCGCAGGCGGCCAATTAACAACAACAACTGAAATCGAAAATTATCCAGGCATCATGGAGATTACAGGACCAGCCCTAATGGAGAAGATGCGTGAGCAATCCTTGCGTTGCGGGGCACGTATTCTTACGGAAACGGTGGAGAAGGTCGATTTGTCCAAGCGTCCATTTAAGGTGTGGTCTCAAGGAATAGAATACGAAACAAAGACTATTATTGTCTGTACAGGTGCAACCGCAAAGCGCATGAATCTGCCAGGAGAAGACAGGTTATGGCAAAGGGGTGTTTCAGCCTGTGCGGTTTGTGATGGGGCGCTGCCCTTTTTCAGGAATAAGGTATTAGCCGTTGTAGGCGGCGGTGATTCTGCGGTTGAAGAAGCAACTTATTTGACAAAATTTGCCTCCAAGGTTTTGTTAGTGGTGCGTCGGGATGTTTTAAGGGCTTCTAAGGTGATGCAGGAGAGGGCTAAAAATAACCCAAAGATAGAAATTTTATTTAATACAATTCCGTTAGAGATTTTAGGTGATAAAAGTGTTTCGGGAATAAAGGTCAAGGATGTGCTGACGAATAGTGAAAAGGATGTCCCTGTTGGCGGTTTATTCTACGCCATTGGTCATCAGCCTAATACCCAGTTCTTAGAAGGCCAGCTAGAGCTAGATGAAACAGGATATATCAAGACTAAGCTCGGAACAACAAAAACAAGCCTTCCTGGTGTTTTTGCCGCAGGAGATGTGCAGGACAAGGTATATCGTCAAGCCATCACGTCCGCAGGAACAGGCTGCATGGCCGCACTCGAAGCCGAACATTTTTTAACGGATGAGTGTCCCCCATCTTTGCGAAGCGATAAAAGAGGGGGCTAGGGGGAGTTCCCATACCACAATAGAATAATCGGTACAATCAGCCGCCACCCATCGTGTAACCCAATCTTCTGTCATTGCAATCCGAAGCCTGATTTGACAACCCATCAATATATGCTATCCTTTCAATGTTAATAGGTTTTAACATAGGAGAGATAATCATGTTCAAAAAAATTTTATGTTTGACTGTTATGGGTTGTTTTTTCTTGACCAATTTAGGCTCTGTGCCTTTGGCGCATGCGGATTCAATTTTAGGTTTACCTGTCCCTGGTTCAATGGTTTCACTGAGTCCCAGTTTTAAACCAGCCTTGATCAGGGGATTGAGGATACATCAGGATAATCCGTTTTTATTTGATTTTATTGTGGATCCAGGCCAAGACATGTCATTGCAAGGTGCATCTTCTGAGACGAAGCAATCTCTTAAATATCAATCTGACAGGATGGTCAAGTATTTCTTTGCCGCGTTGACCATCCCAGATAAAGATATTTGGGTTAACCTAAGCCCCTATGAGAAAGACAGGATGGTCCCTAAAGCGTTAGGTGTCACAGCCATGGGCCGTGATTTATTAGCTCAAGATTATATGCTTAAGCAGTTAACCGCTTCTCTAATATATCCGCAAAAGGCATTAGGCAAGACCTTTTGGAATAAGGTGTACACAAAAGCCAAAGAAGTCTATGGCACGACCCAAATTCCGGTCAACACCTTTAATAAGGTCTGGATAGTGCCGCAAAGAGTGGGTATCTATGAACACGGCCAAACAGCATTCATCGTAGATGGGCATCTAAAGGTGATGTTGGAAGAGGATTATTTATCCCTGAGCAAACACAACGCTATTTCTTCGCCATTATTTAAAGAGGAGATCCTGTCCACTTCTCCCGCTTTAACTAAAGAGAGGAATCTATCATTTCCCCCTCTTTGCGAAGCGAATAAAGAGGGGGTTAGGGGGAGTTCTCATAACATACATACGCTAAGCTCCAACATTATCCGCGCCATCATCCTCCCCGAAATCGAAAAAGAAGTCAACGCAGGCAAAAATTTTTCGACCTTACGTCAAATTTTCTATGCTCAATCATTGGCGGTGTGGTTCAAACGTAATTTAAAACAAGCCCTGCTGAATCACGTATATGCTAATAAGTCAACGGTCAAAGGTATAGATCAGAATAAATCCGCAACCAATGAAGCGATTTATCATCAGTACCTGCAAGCCTACAAAAAAGGAGTATTTAACTTTATTAAGGAAGACATCGATCCAATGACCCAAGAGGCCTTGCCTCGCAAGTATTTTTCTGGCGGGTATGGTGATCTGGAACGTGAAGCCATTACTCCCGCACAGCTTGCTCCGAATGCGGTTAACGGGATGGTCCTTGCTACTGTCGCCCTCGTTCGGACCAGTGCTCAGGCGAGTGTATTAGTTCAAGATATCGCTAAAGCAAGTGCGGCGATGAGTCCAGCGCCAATACGAACGGTTGAGAGGGGTTCTGGTAAAAGTTTAACAAGTTCAGCCATGATAAGTTCTGGATTGTTATATTTTCTAGCATCGAGCATATCGGGACTTCTTGCGATCACCATATCAGATAAATTATATTTTAAGAAATCAATCGCGCTGGAAACTGTAGATGCGAACAGAACAAGGATAACAGTCAATCTTCCTGCTCTATTAACGAGCAATAAAAGGTATAGGCAAAAGGTTATTGATGAATTGAAAGCCTTATCAGGAAAATTTGATGGGACATTTGAATTAAAAAAGGGACAGTGGATAAGTATATCTCTAGAAACTCCTCAATCGATAACAGAAACACAAGACAAGATAGATGAGTTAATTATTGAGACACAAAATAAGAAGACGCCAAGGCCTCTGAACATGTTATTTGGAATTCCTTTTGACAGGGCAAAGGCTGAAGGTAAAACTAATTTTTACGATCGTTATCGATATGTGTTAAATAAGTTACTAAAAAGAGACCATCAAAAATTTTTAGAAATT
>JADFXW010000075.1 GCA_015233375.1 Candidatus Omnitrophota bacterium
TAATTGATCTAAATACTTATTTTCCATAGGTTTAGTATACATCTTAAGCGATTGATTTCCAAATTAATCTTCTAAAAAAAATCTTTCTTTTTAATTTATCGTCGGAAATATAATCTGGTTATTTAATAAGAGACGCCATAAACATCCGTCTCTACGGATGGTCTCCACATGCGCAAATCGGTGAGTTGAACCATAAAAAAGGCCGGTCAAATCATCTCTTTTTTTCCTAGTCTTTAGTGCCCCTGGATAAATCCGCTGGGCCTGACATTAGTGATGATTCTGACCGGCTCTCTACTTCTTTTATAGCATGGAAACTGGCGTTGTGCAAATGGATATTAAAAAAAAAGAGAAAAACTAACAGTTAATAGCGTCGATGTCTTGGGGTTTTTCTATGTTATACACATTAAGGCTTGAATCTATCTTGCGGATAAGACCCTTTAGGACCTTGCTTGGGCCTATCTCTATAAAATCAGTTATCCCCTGTGAGGCTATATACTCAACACACTTGACCCATTGCACAGAACCTGTGATTTGTTGGGCCAGGTTTATCCTGATGTCTTTCGCATCACCATGCAAGCCGGCATGGACATTGCTTAACACGGGGACACTCGCAGGATTGATCGCCACATCCTTGATAACATCCGCGAATTTTCTTGCCGCAGACGCCATCAGGGTTGAATGAAAAGCACCACTGACCGCTAACGGAATAATACGATCGCCGCCCGCCTCCTTAATCGCTTCAATGGCCTTATCTACATTTGGCTTTAAGCCTGTAATGACAATTTGTTCCTTTGAATTAAAATTAGCCACTTGGGCGCCTGTCTTTTGACATATTTCAACCAGCTTGTCCTTATCAAAACCTATCACGGCCGCCATCCCGCCCTCATTCTCACGCGCCGCTTCTTCCATAAAACTGGCCCTTTTCTGAACCAAGCGTAAAAGATCCGGGAAAGACATCACATGGGATGCGGCTAAGGCTGAATACTCGCCTAAACTTAAACCCGCGGTAAACTTAACCGATACTTGTTTGTATTTTTCATGCGCTTCAAAGGCCTTTAAAAGAGCCACACTTGTCGTTAAAATAGCGGGCTGACAATAGGCTGTTGATGTTAACAGCTCTTGGGGGCCTTCAAAAATGACCTTCAAAAGGCCTGGGCCGCAAATTGCCTCAGCTTTCTCGAAAATGGCTTTAGCCGGGCTTGAGGAGTTGTAAAATTCTAGACCCATCCCTGCTTTTTGGGCGCCTTGGCCTGGAAAAATTAGCGCGATGTTTTTGATATATACTCTCCTTTAAAAAATTGCTTCATCGGGCTTCGCCCTCCTTGCAATGACAAGTAATGAAAAAACTCCCCCTAACCCCCTCTTTAATCGCTTCGCAAAGAGGGGGAACCTTATGACCACTTAACTACATTGGCAGCGCTCACCAGACCTGCGCCAAAGACGACCAATACCACGTAATCGCCTTTTTTGATCCGCTTTGATTCTTCGGCTTCATACATGGCCACCGCTATAGACGCTGCAGACATGTTGCCGTATTTTTCTATATTCACAAATATCTTTTCTTTGGGGATATTTAATTTCTTGGCCACTGCAGAAATAATCCTGTCATTGGCTTGATGAGGGATAACACAGGCGACCTCTTCCTTCTTTATCTTGGCCTTCTTTAAAACCTCATCCACAGCATCTGCCATCGACGCGACCGCTAACTTGAAAAGCTCCTGGCCATGCATCACCACATAAGGCAGCTTGGATTGTGTCGTGTCAGGATGAAACGGGCTTCTTTTTTCTCCGGCCACCACATGCATCAGATCACACTGACTCCCAAACGCCATTAAATAATCTGCCAGAATACCGCCTGACGTCACTGGACCTAACACACACGCACCTGCCCCATCACCAAACAAAACACAGGTGTTGCGATCTTGCCAATCTATCAGGCTTGTAAAATTTTCAGCCCCAATAACCAAGGCATAATTCGCCATCCCTGTTTGGATATACTGCTTGGCCGTCGTCAATGCATACAAATAGCCTGCACACACCGCATTGATGTCAAAAGCAAAAGCCTTGCTGGCCCCTATCGCCTTTTGGACCTTACACGCTAACGACGGGAAATTGCTATCTGGCGAGGCGGTGGCCACCACTATCAAATCAATCTTTGAGGCTGGAATCTTGGAGTTCTCCAGCGCATTTATCGCGGCCTTGCTTGCTAATTCACTGGTTTTCTCATTACTCACCACACGACGCTCTTGAATTCCGGTCCTGGTACGGATCCATTCATCCGAGGTCTCTACTATTTTCTCTAAATCAAGATTGGTCAATTTCTTCGGCGGTAAATATATCCCTTGACCTAAAATACCTGTCTTAACCATGAATAACCATCTCTTCCTTTATTTTCTGAAGAACATTATACTCAATCTCTTCTTTAGCAGCACGGATAGCATTCTTGATAGCTTTAGGGCTTGACCGGCCATGGCCTATCAACACTAAACCATTGACACCCAGCAAAGGTGCGCCGCCATACTCGGAATAATCTATACTTTTTTTCGCATTGCTTAAACTTGTCTTGAGTAATAAAGCTCCCAGCTTCGAAACTGGATTTTTATTGATTTCACGCTTCAGTAATTTGCCCATTGATTCCACTAAACCTTCAGACACCTTTAACGTTATATTACCCACATAACCATCACACACGATACAATCGGACTTGCCTGTATACACCTCATTGGCTTCTACATTGCCTATAAAATTAGGTTCATTTTCTTCTAATAATTTATGGGCTTCCTTTTCTAGACCTGTGCCTTTACACTCCTCTTCACCTATATTCAGAAGACCAATGGTAGGGTTTTTTCTTTTCAATACAGCCTGGGCATATACCTTGGCCATCTTGGCATATTGAAGTAAATGCTCTGGCTTGGCTGCTGTATTAGCACCCACATCAATAACAAAGGTGAATTCTTTTAAGGAAGGAAACACACACCCAATACCAGGCCTGTCAACACCCTGTATCATACCTAACACAAAGGTCGCTGCAGCCACACAGGCGCCTGTATTACCTGCACTGATAAACGCATCATAACCCTCTTTCTTTAAAAGAGACATGCCTACATTTATCGAAGATTGGCGTTTTTGACGGATAACTACCGTCGCAGGATCATCCATGGCTACCACCTCTGGCGCATGGATAACCTCAATAAGGTCTTTTGGGAATTTGTACTTGCTTAATTCCTCTTCAATGCGTTCCTTGGGGCCGGTTAATGTGATAGGCACTTGATACTCTTTGATGGCATCAATAACGCCTTCAATCACATTTTGGGGAGCAAAGTCCCCACCCATGGCATCTACAACTATTCTCATTTCTCCTCCACACTTTTTCCTGCTTTAAAATACTCAAGCAGGCTCCCTCGTTTATTTGGAGATAGAAAACTTGGATTACTTGGATTTGGCCACTTCTACAATATGCGTCCCTTTATAATACCCGCAGAAAGGACAAACACGATGTGAAAGCACAGGCTTTGCACATTGAGGACAGGCACGTAATGAGGCAATTGTTGCCTTCCAATGCGTGCGGCGTAAACGGCCCCGGGTTTTAGAATGTTGTCTTTTTGGTAAAGGCATGGTTCATTTCTCCTTACATTGACACGGTTCATTATTTAAATTGGCCCCACAGTTTTTGCATACACCTTTGCAATCCTTTTGACATAATATCCTGGCAGGATTAGCCATGATAATTTCTTGACGGATCTCTTCGCCTAAATCAATTTCTTCTAAATCCTCAAGTATCTCAAAATCGAACTTATATTGATATGTCTGCTTCGAGATAATCGGCTCTAAACAACGTGAACACTGGAAACTGAAATCCGCTGTCAGCTCTGTATCCGCAATAATAAAATTATCCGCTTTAGCCAAATGCGCTTTGATATGCATCAACGACTGGATATCTACCTCATCGGCTAAACCAATCTCTTCACAAGACACCTGCTTGTCTATATCTAGCCCTTTAAAAGGGATGTCACGCACGGCAATTTTTAACATGACACAAGCGCTCTTTTAATTGACGCTCAACCACCTTGGGTACAAAAGAAGATATGTCCGCATCTAAACTGGCTATCTCTTTAAGCAGACTCGAGGAAACAAACGCCACATGCTCGGATGGCATTAAAAAAATAGTCTCTATATCTTCCGCAAGCCGCCGGTTGGTCAACGCTATCTGGAATTCATAGTCAAAATCAGAGGTCATCCGCATCCCACGGATAAGCACATTGATATTCTTTAACTTCGCATACTCAATGATAAGAGCGTTAAACGTCTCAACCTTCACATTCTTTAAACCCTTGGTCACATCCTTTAATAAATTCACCCTCTCCTCTATCGAAAACAAAGGCCTCTTACTCGTATTATTCGCAACCGCTACTATCACATGATCAAAAATACGCGCGGCCCTTTTAATAACATCTAAATGGCCATTGGTCACCGGATCAAAACTGCCGGGATAAATAGCTGCCTGTTTTTTACTCATTATACCGCAACCTTTTGTAATAAAGTCAGTTGTGATGAGCCGTAACGCCGTTGGGTCAACACGCGAAGACTTGCGGGAATGTCCAGATTTTCAGACAGCCCCATCTGTGCCAAGACCAAACTTTGAGCGTGTAATATATCACGCTCGCCTAGCAGTTTCAAGGTTTTTTTGGCGAGATTCTGGCTAAAAGGAGGGTCGAAAAAGACCACATCAAATTTTTCGTTTTCATCGGAAAGACGTTTGATGGTAGTCAAACTTTCCGCATAAATCAAGGAAATATCGCCACCCAGCTCAATCCCTAATAATTCGCAGTTTTCCCTAATCGTCCGGGCATTTAACTCATTGTGCTCTACCATCACCACCCGGCTCGCACCCCTGGAAATGGCCTCAAGACTCACAGCCCCGCTGCCTGCAAACAGCTCCAAGAAGCTTAAACCACTGAAATCATGGCCTAATAAATCAAAAATCGCGGCCCTTAGGATGTTTTGGGTGGGCCTTATGCCTGCAGGCATATAAAAGTTTCGGCCTTTGTATTTGCCACCTAGAATTTTCATCAATGTTAATTATTTAGGTTATAGGAATTTGTTGCTGTTTAAATTATACACATATGGAAGAAAGGATACTATTTATTAAATTTTTTATGAAACTCCCCCTTGTGCCCCCTCTTTAATCGCTTTGCAAAAAGGGGGAATTTTTCCTATGGCATTGAATTAGGTACGTGTCCCCTTATTTATGATTATCACCGCTCCAGCACCCATTTTTGGATGCTTTGAATTTCAGGGATGAGGCCTATGATAGGGATATCATCTAATCGTTCTTTATCGATAACGAAAAGCTTTTGTGGAGCTTCACCTTTAACCTGCAGGCTTAACTGAGCGGCATTAAAATTGATACCGCCTAAATCATTAAGGGCATTCATGGCACGGGTCGTCATTTCATCAATACTTCTTAACTTTACTGTCTTTTTACGTAAAGAAACCTGTCCTTTTGTGTTCAGACCTTCCAAAGCTTTGAGGAATTCTATATCATCTATCGGCTTACCTTTGATGTCAACGGCAATCGTTCCTGCATCATCAAGCACCACATTAACCGTTTGATCATCTAAAGCTTGAAGCGTCCCAACCCTAAGCCTTCCTCCCACATAATTCGTGGTGTTTGAACTCTCCTGCACTGACATTGGCATAGTACCTGCTACTTTACCCTGTTTTAAAAGACCTGTTATCTCCTCGGAAAGGCCCGAAGATAATGGTATATAGCGGGCCTCATCTTTTTTCTCTGTCCTAATGGCCTCTGCAATTCTTTCAATAATCTTGATCATGGATTCAAATTGATCTAACTGCTGCAATATTTGTCCCGCACCCTTAATAATATCAATCATAGCTGTTGTCTGTTGCTCCTGTTCTTGGACCTTTAACAGCTCCTCTTTCTTATCTAATATTTCATGAAACAGTCTTAATCGACCCTCTGCTCTTTCTCGAATGGCTTGCCATGGTCTCTCATCAGGAGGAGCATAAACTTGGTAGGGAGGTAATTCTACTTTATCAGAAATTTCAGGAGAATGCCTTTGCGGCAACTCGCCTGATGTCATCATCAGGCGCTCTGCAGCCCTGGAAAGATCTGAGGGATTATCCACCTTCTGGCTTTCTTGTAAGGCAATACCTTCTGCGGTGTTGAGCCTGTCTTCAGACAATGAAACAGGAAGACCTAATTCTTGGGATAATCCTTTTTCTAATTCCACAAGATACGCGAAAAATAAAGACGGATATATAGCAAACCGCGGATTGCTTCTCAACTGCCTTAAAATATATTCACCTGCTGTAGCGCTTCGATTATCCACTTTCGCATTAACTACCTTTAAACTGATACCTGCTTCCTTAACTTCTTCTTTAGGGCTTGTTTCAGGACTTGCCGCTTTTGGAGACCCTGCTTTTGGAGACCCTGCTTCTTGCGACGGTTCTTGATCTTCTAAATTTAGAAGTTTTGCATCATCTTGTTTGACACGCCACCACTTCATCGCGTACCCTGCTGGAACCTTAAAATCAACATGTCCCTCAGATACTTGAATATCAGATGCACTATAAATATTGACCTCGCCGCCTCTTTTTTCTAACCCTATATAAGTATCTCCGTTAAGGGCTTGATTAGGCCCAGTTATATTGACGCCCCATGATGCTAATTTCTGACGGGCACCACTGCTCTCAAATTTTTCTCTTAAATCATTTAGACTCAAAGGGACATCTTGTTGCGCCGCTTGTTTTTCAAGGGGCATTGGATTTCTTTGGTCTTTCTCTATAATCTGGCGAAGATCGTCTTTGTTATTAAGGATGGTTATTGATTTCTCATTAATCGGAAAAACGCGCATCCTTAATAAACGAAGATCTTTGTATTTTGAATCGAAATACACCACATAAAGGCAACGATTGACGGCTTGAATATCTACTATTTTGTCAAATTTCTTTTGTTCTTGAAGGCCCCCTAAGTCGTTTTGCACATCAATTATTACTGAAGGACTTCCATCCCTATTCAAAACGTTAATATTCATCCCGCTTTTGTCTTCTTTAAGTTGACTATTAATAGCCTCACGCCTGCTCACTAACTCATCGAAACTCATGGACACAGGTTCTTCTCGGGGAATTAATGACACAGGCGGTAATATTGTCAATCCTGCATTTGAAATCAAAAATACTTGGATATTCCCTGATTCTAAAAACCGCCCTCCAACACCCGAATCTTCTCGAACTATTTCTGTAATATCCTTAAAGACATGTTCTGCAAAGGGGCCTCCTTCATGAAGTTTCCAACGAACAGTTATTGAATTCACTGACTCAAAATCTGAATTGTTTACTTTAATATGGTAACGACAGGCCGCCTGCTTCAAAAACCTGTTTATGGAATCAACCTCCTTTTTTAATGCCCCTGTTCCCATAGCCTTTTGAAGCTTTGCTGACATGCCATAATCAAATCTTGCATTCCACGTGACTTTGTCCGCTTCTTGCGCCATCACTCGCATGGCCCCATCCCCTTCTGAGGGCGATGCCATGCGCACAGACCTGTCATATTCTATTGTTCTTATACCACCAGAAAAATACTTGCGCGGGATAGATTCATGGGTGTATTTATCGATATCCTCTTTAATAAAATTAAAAACACCTTTTCGATAGGCTTTTAAATATTGCTGATAAATCAGTTCATTGGTTTTGGGGTCTTGATCAACACCCCTGGTTTTGCCCTTATCCGCATAAATCTGCCCTAAAACAGAGGCCTTAAGCGCGCGTTTATACCATGCTGCCAGGATCATGCCACTATACATCTGCCTTAAGTTGGCAAAATTGGCGCCCTCATTGACCTCTTTTTCAAGCGCAGGAAGAATGATTGTACGGATAATTTTGGAATTTAAAGAGCGGGTAATAGCGTTGTGCTTGCTTTGTGATAAATAATCTTCTTCTAACATGACCTTTAAATGACTATCAAGTAAAAAGACACTGTTGCCTTTTTGATACAAGGTCGCTTTATCAGGAATTATCCATACCTTATTAAAGGTGTTTATCGGCATATCCACCCTGCCAAATTGACGAAAACCTTGCTCATAAACTTTATCCCAAAACGCCTTGCCTAAATGGCTTGATGGATAAATCAGGGAGGCAGTGATTTGCTTGAGCAAATAATC
>JADFXW010000076.1 GCA_015233375.1 Candidatus Omnitrophota bacterium
TCATTGATCATTCCGTGCAAGTAGACGCTTTCGGTACAAGCAAGTCATTAGGGCAGAATGTAGCCCTTGAATTTGAGCGCAATAAAGAACGGTATGAATTCCTCAAGTGGGGACAGGGCGCTTTGAAGAATTTCAGGGTGGTGCCGCCTTCAACAGGTATCATCCATCAGGTCAATCTTGAATATTTGGCTAAAGGTGTTTTGACGATAAAAGCCGGAAAAGAAACCATCGCGTATCCTGACAGCATGGTGGGTACTGATTCACATACCACGATGATTAATGGTCTTGGGCTTGTGGGTTGGGGTGTGGGTGGGATTGAAGCTGAATCCGTGATGCTAGGCGAGCCTATTTATATGTTAATGCCAGAGGTCGTTGGGGTTCGGCTTAAAGGCAGCTTGCAAGAAGGCATCACCGCGACTGATTTAGTGTTGACCATTACCCAATTATTACGCAAAAAAGGGGTTGTTGAGAAATTTGTTGAGTTCTTTGGCCAAGGCCTTCAATCTCTGTCTTTGCCTGATAGGGCAACGATTGCCAATATGTCCCCAGAATATGGCGCAACCATTGGTTTATTCCCTATTGATGATGAAACATTAAATTTTTTGAAATTATCTGGAAGAAAAGCCTCAGAGGTCTTGCTTGTTGAAAAGTATTATAAGGCCCAAGGTCTTTTTTATACCGCCAAAACACCTGAATGCGTTTATTCTGATGTTTTAGAACTGGATCTCTCCACCATTGAACCTTGCCTGGCTGGCCCCAAACGTCCGCAAGACAGGGTGGCTTTAAAAGAGGTCAAATCTAATTTTCTTCAGGCCCTGACAACAGATACGAAAAATAGGGGGTATGGTTTAAGTCTCGATGATTTAACAAAGACAGTTAAAATTGAGGATGGTCCTAACGAAACCATTGGTCATGGTGCTTTAGTGATTGCGTCTATTACCAGTTGTACCAATACCTCAAACCCCTCGGTATTAATTGGCGCTGGTCTCTTGGCTAAAAATGCTGTTGAGAAAGGTCTTCATCCTCCCGCATATGTTAAAACGTCATTGGCGCCAGGTTCTCAGGTTGTGACCGAATATTTGAAATCAGCTGGATTATTAAAATATCTTGACCAAATAGGATTTAATGTCGTGGGATATGGGTGCGCTACCTGTATTGGCAATTCTGGCCCATTACCTGATGCGGTATCTGCAGCCATCAAAAAAGGGGACCTTGTGGCAGCGTCAGTTTTATCTGGCAATCGAAACTTTGAAGGACGGATTAATCCTTGGACCAAGGCGAATTATTTAGCCTCACCGCCTTTGGTTGTGGCCTATGCCTTGGCTGGTCGTGTGGATATTGATTGGGAAAAGGAGCCTGTAGGACATGATAAAAAGGGCAAAGCTGTTTATTTAAAAGACATTTGGCCTAATCAAGAGACCATCGATGAAACCACTCGAGGATTCATCAAGGCTTCTATTTTTAAGAAGTGTTACAAAAATATTGATAAAGCTAATAAAAATTGGAATGCCATTCAATCTCCTCAATCCAATCTTTTTCAATGGAACGATAAAAGCACCTATATCCAAAATCCGCCCTATTTTGTGGGGATGAAAAAAGAAGCCGATGAGATTCAAGGCATCAGAGAAGCTCGATGCCTGGTGATGCTTGGTGATTCCGTGACAACAGATCATATTTCTCCTGCAGGGGCCATCGCGCAGGATTCGCCTGCAGGCAAGTATTTGGTTGAACAAGGTGTTTCTCCCAAAGATTTTAATAGTTATGGCGCCAGGCGCGGCAATGACCGGATCATGACGCGTGGCACTTTTGCCAACATCCGTTTAAGGAACTTGGCTTTAGCGGGCAGTGAGGGGCCTGTGACCGTGCATTGGCCAACAGGTTCCAAAATGTTTATTTATGACGCGGCCATGAAGTACAAGGAAAGCAAAACACCGCTTATTGTATTAGCGGGTAAGGAATATGGAACAGGTTCATCCCGTGACTGGGCCGCAAAGGGGACGAGTCTTTTAGGGATTAAGGCCGTCATTGCCCAAGGTTTTGAGCGTATCCACCGCAGTAATCTCTGCGGTATGGGTGTTTTGCCTTGCCAGTTTAAACCTGGTGAAGATGTAAATTCTTTGGGGTTAAAAGGGGATGAGGTGTTTCATTTTGTCAATTTGAATAATAATCTTCAAACCCGTCAAGAATTGACCATTGAAGCTATAGCGCCTCATGGCGGTAAAAAACAATTTAATGTCATAGCAAGAGTGGACACCATGCTTGAAATTGATTATTTGCGTAATGGCGGGATATTGCAGACTGTGTTAAGAAAGTTGTGTGCATCTTGATAATGAATGATGAACTCTGGTGGCTGAAATTGCTAAAAAGAACCACCAGGCTTTCAACAGTAATCCTGATGAGATGACAAATTCTGTTATTCAGGACTTCTTCAATTGTGGTATAATAAAAAATTCAGATGATCACGGTCCGGCAGGTTTGGAATTTGATGAAAAAACTTAAAAACACACGCTAAGGAGACCTCTGTTATGGCGGACAATGTACAAATCAATATAGATGGCAAGATAATAGAATGCCCGGTCATTGTTGGCACAGAAGGAGAGAGGGCTATTGATATCAGCAAGCTGCGCACGCAATCAGGCCTAATCACCATGGACCCTGGTTTTGGAAATACCGGGGCTTGTCAAAGCGCCATTACTTATTTAGATGGTGATAAGGGTTTTTTACGTTATCGCGGCATTCCTGTGGAACAGTTGGCTGAAAATTCTACCTTTGTCGAAACATCTTATTTATTGATTTATGGGAGGCTTCCCAATGCTCAAGAGTTGGAAGCTTTTTCAGATGCTTTTAATGAGCACTCTATGATTCATGAAGACATGGTTAATTTTTTCCATGCTTACCCGTCAACAACGCATCCTATGGCGATTCTTTCAGCCATGGTGTGTGCCATGTCTGCTTATTATCCTGAATTTATTAAAGAAGAGCCAACAAAACAAGAAATCAACAGGATTGCGGTCCAGTTATTGTCCAAGGTTCGTACTATATGTGCCTTTTCCTATAAAAAATCTATTGGTGAACCGTTTGTGTATCCAAGGCATGACCTGCATTATGTCCATAATTTTTTAAACATGATGTTTTCGTCTCCAACAAACCCTTATCAAATTGACGATGATGTGGTCAATGCCTTGCAGATGCTTTTGATTTTGCATGCGGATCATGAGCAAAACTGTTCCACATCAACGGTGAGGCTTGTGGGCAGTTCTCATGCCAATTTGTACGCGTCTATTTCTGCCGGGATATGCGCCTTATGGGGGCCTTTGCATGGAGGGGCTAATCAAGCGGTCATTGAGATGCTCGAAATGATCCATAAGGATGGGGGAGATTTTAATAAATATATAGCAAAGGCAAAAGATAAAAGTAATACATTTCGCCTCATGGGTTTTGGTCACCGGGTTTATAAGAATTTTGACCCAAGAGCGCGTGTCATCAAAAAATGCGCGGACAATTTATTTAATAAATTAGGAATCAATGACCCGTTACTGGATTTAGCCAAACGTATCGAAGAAGCTGTGCTTAAAGATGAATATTTTATTGAACGAAAATTGTATCCAAACGTGGATTTTTACAGCGGTATTATTTTCAGGGCTATTGGGATACCGCTGAATATGTTCCCTGTCATGTTTGCCATTGGCCGCTTACCTGGTTGGATTGCTCATTGGAAAGAAATGATTGATGATCCGACCAGCAAGATTGGAAGGCCTTATCAAATTTATACAGGATCGCTTAAAAAGGATTACGTGCCGATAGAACAAAGATAAGGAGCTGTTGTGATTTTATTCCGCCCCCAAATTAAGAATGATAAAGACGCAACCATCATTTTTTTAACCCAAGGTCAAACTCATCCTCTTTTTAAAGGTGAACTTGAAAAAGGAGACATCTATCCTGTTTTAAAAAATACAAAGATGTTTTTATTTGTCGGTCTTGGAAAACCTGAAAAACTGTCTTTAACAGAGCTGCGCGTACAAGTACGTAAAGCCTTGTCATCGAACCATCTCAAAAAAGCCAAGTCAGTTGAAATCATCCCTCATGATAAAAAAGATGAGGTTATTCATGCTTTTATTGAAGGGGTGATGATTGGTGGTTACGTGTGGGACAAATACAAATCCAGGGACAAAAATGATAAGACGATAAAGAATAAAGAGATCACCTTGGCTACAGAATCCAAACAGTCCTTCTTGAATACAATCACCATCTGTGAAGGGGTGAATTTAACAAGGGATCTGGTCAATGATAATGCAGACACCACCACATCCGTTTATTTGGAACAGACCGTTAAAAATCTTGTCAGAGGGCACAAGAACATTGATTTAGTTGTTTTAAATGAAAAGCAATTAAAAGCCAAAGGCTTAAATCTGCATTTAGCGGTTAATCAAGCCAGCAGAAAAGAACCAAAGCTTATTATTGTTCATTATCAAGGGGGCAGTCTTAAAGATGACTATACCTGTTTTTTAGGTAAAGGTCTCACTTTTGATACTGGAGGTTTAAATTTAAAACCTACAGGCAGCATCGAAACCATGAAGATGGACATGGCGGGCGCTGCGGCTGTTTGTGGTATTTTAAAGAATACGATTTCTCTTAAGATTAAGAAGAATTTGATGTTCGTTTTAGGTATTGCGGAAAATGCCATTGGTTCAGGGGCCTATAAACCAGGGGATGTGATCACAGGTTACGCGGGCAAATCCGTCGAGATTGGTAATACAGATGCTGAAGGGCGTTTGGTTTTGGCTGACGCGCTTTCGTATATTACCAAGAATTATAATCCTAAAAGAATTATTGATTTAGCCACCTTGACAGGAGCATGCGTGGTGGGTTTGGGTTTTGATTACACAGGATTATTTTCTAATGATGACAAGTTAGCCAATCAACTGCTTCAATCGGCTGGGGACACAGATGACAGGGCTTGGCGCTTACCCGTTTACAAGGAAGCAAAAGAGTATATTAAATCTCCCATCGCTGATTTAAAGAATACCAGTTCTGTTAAAGGCGGGGGAGCCATTACAGCGGCTGAATTTTTACATCAGTTTATAGGAGACACCCTTTGGGCTCATCTTGATATTGCAGGAAGCGCCTATGCCGAAGGTTCGGGACGGATGTATTACGGTTATGGAGCCACAGGGGCGGGCGTGCGTTTATTAACACATTTTTTAATGAATACTTAGCCGATTTTCCCTCTTTGCGAAGCGTAAAAAGAGGGGCAAGGGGAGTTCGAATACAACAATTAAAGGAGGGTTTTGATATGGGATCAATATTTTTGCCAATTATTATTGCTGTTTTTATCTTTCTTTCAGGTGTCCGTATCATCCGTCCCACATCAAGGGGACTGATAGAGCGGTTTGGTAAATATCATCGTTTTGCAGAACCGGGTTTTCATTGGATTATCCCGTGGGTTGAAGTTATTTATATCGTGAATGTGACTGAACAAATGGTCAATGCCGACACCCAGGAAATCATCACCAACGATAATTTAAACGCCAAGGTGGATGCCCAGGTTTATTTTAAAATAAAACCGGATGAAGAGAGCGTCAAAAGTTCTCAATACCATGTCTATAATTACCAGGTGCAAATAGTCAATTTGGCGCGTACCACGTTGCGTAATATTATCGGTACCATGACCCTAAAAAGCGCTAACAGTGAGCGCGGGCGCATCAACACGGATTTGCATCAAATTTTAGGCCGGGAAACAGAAAGCTGGGGCCTTGAAATTGTCCGTACGGAGCTTAAAGAAATTGATCCTCCCAAGGATGTCCAAGAGACGATGAATAAGGTTGTTAAAGCGGAAAATGAAAAAATTGCGGCCATTGATTTTGCAACAGCCACTGAAACAGCGGCAGACGGTCAAAAGCGCGCTGAAATCAAGAAAGCAGAAGGTATTAAACAGGCAAGAATTCTGCAGGCAGAAGGCGAGGCTGAGGCCATCCGTTTAGTTAATGAGGCTGCTGAAAAATATTTCGTTGGTAATGCACAATTATTACGTAGACTTGAAGCCGTAGAAAAGTCCTTGTCGCAAAACACAAAGGTTGTTGTTCCTATTAATAGTGAATTAGTGAATGTGATTGGTGAACTGGCAGGTATTGTGCCGGTTAAGAAGTAAATATTTGATTACTTAACTCAATTAAGGTTGCAAAATAACATCATGAACTATCGCATAGAAACAGACACCATGGGAGAGGTCAAGGTCCCTTCTGACAAATACTGGGGCGCTCAGACACAGCGTTCTTTGGAATGTTTTAAAATCGGTGGCGATAAATTCCCCAGAGAAATGATCCGTGCCTTGGGCCTGCTTAAAAAAGCAGCTGCTATGACCAATCAAGAGTTAGGCGGTTTACCTCAAGATAAGGCCAATCTTATTATTCAAGCGGCTGATGAGGTGATTACGGGGCAATTAGACGCGCATTTTCCGCTGGTCATCTGGCAAACCGGTTCAGGGACCCAAACGAACATGAACGCCAATGAGGTGATTGCAAATCGTGCTATTGAAATATCAGGCGGTGTGATGGGTAGCAAAAAGCCGATTCACCCCAACGATGATGTCAATAAATCGCAATCATCTAATGATGCCTTTCCCACAGCCATGCATATCGCGACTGTGGAAGAAATTCATCGCCGGCTTATTCCATCTATTAAGAAATTACGGGATGCTTTATCAAGCAAGCAAGAGACTTTTAAAGATGTGATTAAGGTTGGCAGGACTCATTTGATGGATGCAACACCTTTGACCTTAGGCCAGGAATTTTCTGGTTATGTGCAGCAATTAACCAATAGTTTAGAGAGGTTAGAAAATATATTGCCGCGTTTATATGAATTAGCTTTAGGGGGGACGGCTGTGGGGACTGGTTTAAATGCGCCGCTTGAGTTTGCTGTTAAATCTGCAGAAAAAATAGCGCAATTGACAGGTTTACCTTTTAAGTCTGCCCCCAACAAATTTGAGGCTTTAGCTTGTCATGACACCTTGGTTGAGTTCAGTGGTGTTTTAAACACCATGGCTGTCTCTTTAATGAAGATAGCCAATGATATACGCTGGTTGGCTTCAGGTCCAAGGTCTGGGATAGGCGAATTGTGTTTGCCTGAGAATGAACCAGGTTCTTCGATCATGCCAGGCAAGGTCAATCCAACCCAATGTGAAGCCCTGACCATGGTCTGTGTCCAGGTTTTTGGCAATCATGCTACAGTGACTGTTGCGGGCGCATCAGGCAACTTTGAATTAAATGTTTATAAGCCGGTTATCATATTTAATGTCCTTAATTCTATCCGGCTTTTGTCTGATGCGTGTGATAGTTTTACAGACCATTGTGTGTCTGGCATTAAAGCCAATCTTCTTAATATAAAAAAGCATCTCGATAATTCCTTGATGCTGGTCACTGCCTTAAATCCATATATAGGTTATGATAATGCGGCCAAGGTTGCTAAAAAAGCTTTTGTAGAAAATATAACCTTAAAAGAGGCCGCCGTGGCCTTGGGATTAATGACCGCTGAAAAATTTGATTCCATTATGCGGACCGCTTCTGCATAAAGATATGCAGTTCTAAGAGTTATGACAGACGTGTCCCCCTGATGCGTCTGAATAACATGTCAAATACCAATAAGAGGAAGAAGATCGCTAAGAAATGTATTGCGTGAACCCAAAATTTAAAAATTATGGTCAAGTCCTTATCCGGGCGCTTTGTTGTGAGTCTGTCCCGTTTAGTTATTTTATTATGACTTTTTTAAGTATCGTGACTTTGCGTTCATTCTTGGAATTCACATTGCTTAATCGTCTTTGGCGCTGGGATGTCAATTTGCTTACAGATCTCTCAATACATTATATTTCATTTTATATTGCCTTCATTATGACTACTATTATTGTTTTAAATTGGATAACAGGTCAGAAAATTGGGTTCTTTCGTGTTTAGGGCGAAAATCGTGGGCTTAAAAGTCCGCAGTGCTGATGAATCTTTAATAAAAAGTAGCGGACATTTCTGTAGCCATAGGCCATTCGCTTTAAACGTTTAATCTTGTTATT
>JADFXW010000077.1 GCA_015233375.1 Candidatus Omnitrophota bacterium
ATTAGAATATCAGTTGCCTGATACAAATCATATGAATAAGACTATTTTAAAGATGGATTTTGAACAAAAGGAGCTCTATCAAGCAGTCTTTTCAATAAATTAGGGTGTCCCTGTGCGGAAGTCAGGAAACAAGGGGACAGGTCCCAAGATGGGGACAGGTCCCTGCTTTTCAAGGGCCCTGTCCCCATTTTGGGGCCTGGCCCCTTCATTGGACCCTTCATTAGCCCCTTCATGAAACACATTAATAGATATCAACGGTTCTATAACTTTAACCGGCTTAAGGCTCTTATCAGTCCTATGGTGTAAGCGATCCCACCAATTCCTTAAATAAATCCCGCAAGCCCCAAATAACCCGCCTATTAAAACAAGTCCAGAGACAATCAAAGAACCTATCTGAAAATGTCTAAGCGCCACTAAATTATCCTCTGAACGCCACGCATGTTTTACAGGCACACTAGGCTCAAGCACATAGGTCTCTCCTTTAGGATCCAGGACAATGGTTGCCTCGTGTGGCATTAATCGACCTTGATCAAATTGATACCCTCTGGCAGGATACGCCCTCATGCCACTGCCCTGCGCTAAAATAGAAGTAAAACGGGTCAGCCCCACGCAATAAAGAGAACTTTTCTCTCCCTTGGCCTTGTGCCCAGCTATATCACCCATTAACGTCCCATCACCAAGATTAATATTGACCGTATTATCATATACCGCGTTACCTTCAACCATTGCCTTAACCGTATTTAATTGGGGCATTAAAACCCTGACGCTGTGCGTTCATTAACTCCGTTTTCCAATCCCCTGCAACATCTTGCCATTCTCGAGAAACGTATTGATCATAACCAGCATCCCTTTCAATCTCTGTCCTATTAAGCAAGTCTCGTCTAGGAATTTCTCCTTTGAAAGTCACTGGGCCTTTGAGATTATTATGCCCCATACGGACGTCTGAAATTCCTCCCGGAACCTCAAAAGTTGTTTCCTTTCCATTAGATTGAATAGTTAAACGTTCTGTTACCCCGGCATTTATCAAAAGCACAGGAATATTATCGCCTTCTTTAGGGCTGTCTACGGTCAATTGATACCGAACAATTTCTCCAGTCTTCTTTCCTTGAGGATAAATTTTGTAATAGGGCCTTTGGGTTTGATGAGGATACACTGGAAATGCCGTAGCAAAAAATTCACCCTGACGGGCGCCTTCAACCTTAATCGCCGTGTCTGGCATGGCCATTATCGGCGCGGGCGGCATATTATTTTCTTCCTGAGATACTTGAGAGGTATAAAAAGTTGAAGAATATACTGGAATTGGAGGTTTTAACGAATAATCTGGTAAAATCATAAATGCCCCAAACTGCAACACTGCAAGAACAGCCGCAAATCGTACCCATTTTTTTAACCAAACAGGAAGTTCCAATGAAACTTTTTTTCGTTCTGCTTCAACGGCTGGAGGCAACTTAAAACCATCTTTGTCCGGATCAAAGCTGACCACCCTTTCCTGGCCTTGTATCCCTTGGGCGTCCAATATACTCATCCTTCCATGGGATTTTCCCTTGCTATCAGCAACAGGTATCTTGACTTGTATCATCAGTTCATACCAACACCTCTGCATTTCCTCACCAGAAACCTTATCATATTGCCGCTGTCCATAGGTGTCTGTCAGGTTTAAATAAGCGGCATTACGCGCTAAAGCCACATCTCTGTCCATATCACGCCTTGCGTTTTCAATGGCCTTATCAATCCGTTGTCTAACACCCTGGTCGAGCAGGCGTCCTTCCTGATAAAGACGGGAAAGGGCCATCATCACCTTTAAACTCTCTCCAATCTCAATAAGGCTTTTTAGATCTTCTTGAGCAAAAGCGCTTTTATTTTTATCTAATAGCACCCCGCCTGCCAACTCTGTCACAACCCCATAAGAAAAAAACAAATCCCTGATCTCGCGAGGAACAGCAGCCCAATACCTTCTTATTTGTTCCTGGACATCCAGAGCCTGAGGCATGGCAAAACCATCAGAGAGAACCTGGTTTTGCCCACCAATAGATAAACGGCATAGGCCCAATGGGCCCATGCCTATAACAGAAAGCTCTTCAAGCCCTGTTTCTATATTTTCTCCATTAAAAACAAGATGAATGTCTTTGGCGCACCCACAATAAAATCTTAAATCCTGTTGTAATTGCCCATAGGCACGAACAGCATCTTCTTTAGAATCAAATTCCATCTCCCTTTGGACCTGTGTCCCTTGTCTTTCTTCAGGTATCTTATATTCACGTAATGATAAGGACATCTGGTGTCCATCTGTATTTTGGCCTTCAAGAAAAACTACCTGTTCTTTCCCCTGACTTGTCCTGACTGAAATCGAATCTCCCTTCTTTAAATCAGCCAGTATGCTATAAAACTCCTGACCAGCTTTAACGCGCTCAATAGGCAGCAGATCATTAAGGACGGTTTGATCATCCATCCCACCAGCTTTATCCGTGAACCTTGTGACAAAACGGTAACGCCCCTCATTTGTCCTGACAATATAGGCATCAACAGCTATAAATCCTTTTTGAACACCAAGAGCACGATACGCGTCCCTGCTGTTACGCACCATGGCCCTGATAAAATTTCCCCTTGGTTGTCCATGGACAACAGAGGCAATGGCGTTTCTGGTATTTTCAATCTCATCAGGATGCACAGGCCGAGAGTGTCTTGCCATGTCCGCCATAGACACTCTTTGGCCTTTTTTAGTTTCAAAGATACTAGCCACCCATTCTGCCCAGGGTCTTGAAACGATTTCCAAAGAAGGACGTTCTGTGGGAGTCAAGGATTCCACCTGAATCTTTTGGACAAAGGGGATGGCCGCCTCATCACTTTGCAAGCTTTTCCAAAATTCCTTCATCAGCGGGGTCCAGGATATCATTGCCCTGTTTCCTGCTATCAAACCACGGATAAAATGACCTGCTTGAACTTCTGAACTTCGAGCTATCCATTGCTTGACAATGGTATTAACCTCTTGAGGGCCTGTTGTTTCCTCAAATAAACCCTGTCCTAACTCAAAAAATAATAAAAGCCTCTCCTGACGTTCTGCAGAATCTCGCGCTAATTGAGCTTCCAGGGCATCAATACTCTCTTGAGTCAATTTTTGAAACTGATCTGGCTCAATCCTTGAAAAAAGCCTTAAATCCGTCACATGGACAGGATATCCACTGGCTAAATTTCCTAAAAATCTCTGTTGGCGCAATTGATAATCTGGCACATACCCATCGTCTCCTGGACCATCTAAATCAAGCAGCTCACCTTGCGCCACAGGCCATACAGGCAATTGATTTTCAACAAAGCTTAACAGGGTTTCCCTGTCTTGAGGATCAGGGTGTGCCCTAAACAATTGACTTATAATCTCCCTTTGACGCTTATTGTCTAATTCCTCTGCCTTGATGGCACTGCCCACACGCCCCAGCGCGTCTACAAAAGGAATACGAGATAAATAAACAGGATTTAAAGTGTCTTTTGCCAAATATTGATTTAAAACAGCCTCATCAAAACCGGGGAGATTCCTGACCCATGGTTCCATTAATAATTCTGTAGACCATGAGTTTTTCTTAACAAATTGAATCAATTCATTAAAACGATAAATGTCCCCACCTTTATCATCTTTGATAGAATAAGTAAATCTAATCAATGCTATAGATTGATTATAATTTCTAACTGTATATTTATATTCATTTAATACACACAAAAATAATCCTTTATCTTCATTAAAAAATTTCTTAGAGTTCTTAATTTCAAAAGAATGGGATTCATCCGGAGAGATTGCTTGGATTTCGTCTAAAAAACTTTGAAGAGCCTTTGAAGTTTGAGGCTTCAATTCTAAAAACTTCTCCAACTTATCCCGTATACAACTTACTACATGAAGGAATATAGTAATAAATAAAAAGTTAAAAACCCATTCATCCCACGGAGCATAAAACAGAACAAGAAAACAATAATACACACATGCCAAGTGAATTATGTTTACAAAATAAACTACAGCCTTCCCTAATAAAATATTCCAAGCCTTTACCTTGATACCCAAACACCAAAATAAATTATCCCGACTGATTTGACGCCATGTCTTTAAATCAACATGCATATCAGCTGGCGAAACCTTTGCTTTCCTATACTGATTCAACAACTGATCAATTCTTTCAATAACCGCATCATGTAGATGCGATTGGCCCCAGGCAACCAATAAACTAAACTGATACGTGGGAAACTCTGCTAACCATCGCTCAAGATCTGCCTTTTCTACCTCTTGAGGATATGAACTCACAAGAGCTGACAATAAATCTACTTGAAAGCCTACCCTCCTCTCTGGCCCCATTAATCTTGGGGCTCGAGAAACCCATTCTAAAACCCACGCGCGATTGACACCTGGCAGCTTTTGTTTAACAGCTTCTATCAAGAGTTGTCCTTCAACCTTCGAGAAACCTCTTGCTTTTTCAACAGCCTCATCAATCAAATCTGCGGTCAGGCCCTGCAGCTTATTTTCAAGGCCTAAAACAAGCATTTGATAAGGCTCAAGGCCCAGAACAACACTCCATTCTTCGAAATGTTCTAAAATAAGAGGCGATCTTCCAGACTCAGCCAACGCCAAAAGCACCTCTTTGACAATTGTCTCCTTAAACTCGCCTAACCCACTTTTAAATAACCCTCTCACCATCTGAAAAACCTCATCCCCAACAAACTCAGGATGCTCACGAAGAAAAGCACACAACAGCTCTGCAGCTAAAGGCGGATAGGTGTTTAACATCCGCTGAAACATCCTTCTAAAGGGGACAGGGAAGGGGACAGGTCCCTGCTTTTCAAGGGCCCTGTCCCCTTCCCTGTCTCTAAATTCAGAATCAATAAAATTTTCCAGTCTGTCCAAAGGAATACCAGCCACAGAAAGTCTTGCCGCAACCGCCTCTTGTGTCCTAATAGATTGGGTTTGAAATTGAGGAATCCCTCGAAGAACGGTTGTTACACGGGTATTTAAACCCTCAACCCTTGTTGCCATGCTGCCTAATCCAGCTTCTCTTAATATAGGGTTTAAGTGATGCTCAAGAATCTGCGGCTCTGTGTCTGTCATGGTCTGGGCGGTTTGCGCATCCATCAATGCCGTATGCCCAACCTTAAGCAATAGCGGGGAAGCATCACCTACTGAAACAATATACCCCTGGCCTCCTGTATAATGTTCAAGTTGGGGAAAAACCCCCTCACAAAGCCTGGGAATCCCTTCAAAGAAGCCTCTGTCTAAAAGCACCACCTTTTTGCCTGTAGGCGCTGTAATCCTTTGGATACCCTCCATCGCTGGTAATAAAACAACCTGATGCTGCCTCATGTAATCAAAAAAGAAACGGCTTTGCTCCACCTGATTAACCAAATCTCTTTGCAAATGATAACGAGAAGAGCTCTTTTCATCCAACATCCTTGCAATCGCCAAGAATGAATTTAACATAGCAATGGGAACATCTCCCAAAAAGGGGACAGGTCCCTGCTTTTCAAGGGCCCTGTCCCCTTTTTGGGGACTGTCCCCTTCCTGAAAAGCAAGAAAATGACTAATAATACGTCTAAAAGAAACAGCCACATGCTCATCAACCTCAATAGAATTTTTTGCGTCTGTTAATGGGGTCAAAAGCGGCACCTTAAAAACCATCTCCCTGCACAAAGGCGCACCATGGGATTGAATCTTATAAGGTTTACTGTCCCTGCCCTGCGGCTCAATCACACGGCTTGCTATTTCAAAAGAAAGCTCCATTTCATCCGAAACCTGGTTATCCACCAAAATTTCTGCTTGTTTTGCCCTGTCATCTTGGGCCATCTGATCTAGCATCTGACGTGTATTTTCTCCTGTTCCAGGCCTTGGCAATCTTGACAAAAAGGTCTGGTCACTCATGCCGGTCCCCTTATCTTCAACTTCCACAATGACACGACCTTGTTTATCTTTATAAATTCTTATATCTATCCTGGCATTGGGCATCTGATAGGAAACAGACGAGCCATTTCCTGAAGGCTCAGAAGACCAGCGTTTAAAACCATTTAAAGGATTGATAAGCTTATCATTGACATAGGTGGGCTGTTGATTACTTTTGGAATAGGTCCTGACAACAAAATCGATAAGCTCATCCATCTGATTAGAAAAACACGAGGTTCTTATCTGGACCAAGGTCCCTGACTCTTGTGCTATCCCATGCTTTTCAAAATCCATAAATATCTCATCATTCTTAAGACCCTTAAAATAGACCAGCCGTTTCTCTTGCAAATCATCATGGGCAGAAACATAGGAAACATAATCGCCCTCATAACCGCCTGTTTTCCTATTCCTTCGCAAAACATTTTTAATCAAACGCAACGCCTGGCTTGAACCACGACCAAACCTTCCCATAGGAAGAAAAATCCCGTTTTTCTTTAAAGTAGCGTCGATAGAATTATCAATAAGTTCTGCAATGGCCAAAAAATTGTCATCATTCTGCCCATAAACCTCTTTTTTCAAATCAAGAGGCACAGCCATATTGGCGATCAAAGGCCAGCTTCGGTAGAGAGATGACCACATATCCTTGGAAAAATCTGGTTTTCCAGACTTGCCACGGACATAATTGACCCATCGCCTCCATTGAAAACTTCGTAAAGGACGGTTTAAAAGTTGAGGAGGCCTGGGCTGTGTCAGGGATGATGCTGCCATGGCGCAATTAACATCTACTTCTTCAAAATTTCCAGACAAGCCTTTTTTACCAATGACTCTGGGGTCAGATGTCAGTTGAAGTGAGGTTTTTAAGGCAGTACTACTGCCTGGTGATGACATGGCAAAGCTCAAAAACATCCCGCCTGAGAAATATTTTCTTGGGATAATCTCTTGGGTCAAAAGATCATGGTCTTCTTTGATATAATTAAAAACACCCTTCTTAAAAGCTTGAAGATAGCGCTCGTAAATGAATTCAATGTCATTCCCGTTTCTTCTACTGTCATTCCCGCGAAAGCGGGAATCCAGTTTAATATGAATTTTATTAAAGGATTGATTCTGGATCCCCGCTTTCGCGGGGATGACAAATCCAAATTTAGAAAAGCAGGAACCTGTCCCTTTCTGCATACCGTTTGGCAAAGGGGTTAAACTTTGGGCATAGCCTACACCTGCAACTTTATTTTTATCAGCATAAACTTGATTAATAATGCTGTCTTTGATTTTCTTCTTATACCATGTCGCTAAAATAAGGGAATTGTAAACCTGGCGCAGTAAAGCGAAGTTTTTGCCTTCGTTGACCTCTTGGGTTAATTTTGGGATGACAATTTCGCGGACGATTCGTGAACCGAGGGCGTTAATTTCATTAGAACTCCTCCTAACCCCCTCTTTTAAAAAAAGGGAGGGAATCATATTTCTTTCCCCCTCTTTAGTTAAAGAGGGGGTTAGGGGGAGTTGCTTTTTTAATGCCAAATAATCCTCTTCTAACATCACCTTTAACTGACTCTCCACCACATAAGCCGTGCCTGCTTTTGCATTCTCATACACAACCGCTTTTTCGGGCACTATCCAAACCTTATTGAACGTATTGACTGGAACATTCGTCATGCCAAACTTTCTTTGCGCCTCCTCATAGACTCGTTTCCAAAATTTCTGACCCGTCTTATCCTCTGGATAAATCAGGCTTGCTGTTATCTGCTTTAAAATATAATCTTCGGCTAATAAATCCCGTCCCATTTCGGTTAAACCAAAACTATGCGGAATAATGCGGTCCTTCTCATAGGGGGAGAGATTGATAATCATGAAGAAGGCTTCCCCCCAGCCCTATGATGGACTAAATTAAAGGGTATTATGTGTGTGTTAACCCTTAAAAAGGAGGAAGCCAATGGAGAACTATTATGTAGGAATCGACTTACAT
>JADFXW010000078.1 GCA_015233375.1 Candidatus Omnitrophota bacterium
TGTCTTTGAAAAAATAAAACCTTTTCTTACGGATAGGTGACTTTTATGAAATGTTTTATGAAGATGCTGCTGAGGCCTCCGCTATCCTGGATTTAGTCCTTACCTCACGCGGCAATGACTCCTCAGGAAAAATCCCCATGTGCGGGGTGCCTTTCCATGCCAGTGATAATTATATCGCAAGGCTTATCAAAGCAGGCAAAAAAGTGGCTATCTGTGAACAAGTGGAAGACCCTGCCTTGGCCCAAGGCATTGTTAAAAGGGATGTGATTCGTATCATCTCTGCCGGAACATACCTGGATGAATCCACGGATTCCCGTTATTTAATAAGCCTATGCCCTGACAATCAAAAGAAATCCACCCGCTTTGGCATGGCTTTCATTGATACTTCTGGAGGCACCATTTTCTTAAATGAACTTTCCCTTTCCTCAGCTATTGAACTTTTAGCCAAACTGCCTGTCTTTGAATGCATTTACCCTGAATCCCAAGAAGAGGCTGTTAAAAACCTCTTTGCCCATCCCTTAGTCAAGATGAAATCTATTCTATTAAGCCCGCAAGGGGATTGGGCTTTTAATGGTGAAATGTCCTATAAAAGCCTTATCTCTCATTTTAACACCCATTCACTCAAAGGCTTTGGCATCGAGGATATCCCTCTTGCCCAAGGTGCGACAGGTGCTTTATTAGAATACCTTAAAAACATGAACAAAACCGGGCTTAAACACATTGATAAACTTAAAGTTTACGCCCAAGATGATTATGTCTTTCTTTCCCCTGCGGCACACTATGGCCTTGAACTTGAATCCTTGCTTTCCACCATTGATTTGACCTTAACCCCCATGGGCCGTCGGACTTTACGTTTTTGGCTGTATCATCCCCTCAAAGATGCCTCGGCCATCCAATTAAGGCAAGAAGCGGCCCGAGAACTTGCGGGAAATACCCGCCTCTCGGAAATTTTAAAAAATTTACCTGATCTGCAAAAGGCCCTCTCAAGAATTTCCTGTGGATGCGGGAGCATTAAAGACATTTTACAGATTCGCCAAGGGCTGTTACGGATGCCCTTGATTGCTGAAACCTTACAAGGCACCATAAATCCATTGCTCGAATTAACAGATGTGCCCTCTTTACGGGAATTATTGACCAAAACCATCAATCCTCAGGTGCCTTTAGCTAAACCTGAAGGAAAAATGATAGAGCCTGGGATTGATGCTCAATTAGATGATCTTAAAAATATTTTAGAAAATGGCAAACAATGGCTGGCCCAATACCAGGCCCAGGAAATCAAAAAAACAGGTATCTCTTCGCTTAAGGTCGGTTTTAATAATATCTTTGGTTTTTATATCGAAATCAGCAAAAGTCGGCAAACAAGCGCCCCTGTTCACTACACCCGTAAACAAACCCTGGTCAATGGTGAGCGTTATATCACTCAAGAACTCAAAGAATATGAGGAAAAATTCTTAAACGCCCAAGATAAAATTTTAAACATAGAAAAACGCATTATCAGTGAAATTGAAAAAACCATCTTGGAGCACACCGCAGAGATTCATCATGCCTGCCACCAATTAGCCCATATTGACTGTCTCTTTAATCTAGCCCAATTGTCTGGCTGGGATCATTATATCTTTCCAGAAATTAATAATACCACAACCCTTGATATCAAAGACGGACGGCATCCTGTTGTTGAGAAAAAAGTGACCGATAATTTTATTGCTAACGACACCCTCCTGGATACCCTTGAAAACCATTTAATTATTTTAACCGGTCCTAATATGGCAGGAAAATCTACCTTTATTAGACAAAGCGCCCTGTTGGTTGTCCTGGCCCAAATGGGCGCGCCTATTCCTGCGGCCTTTGCAAAAATAGGGCTTGTAGACAAAATTTTTACCCGCATCGGTGCCCATGATGATATCGCCAAAGGTCAAAGCACCTTCATGGTGGAAATGACTGAGGCGGCTGATATCCTGAATAATTTGACACCCCGATCCCTTGTTATTTTAGATGAAATTGGCCGAGGAACCTCAACCTCCGACGGCCTATCCCTGGCTTGGGCTTTAGCGGAACACCTGCATGCCCAAAAAGTTCGTACCCTTTTTGCCACCCATTTCCATGAGTTAACCGTGCTGACAGACCAATTCAAAGGAATTAAAAATTACAATGTGGCGGTACGGGAATGGAAAGACAAAATCATTTTTATGCATAAAATCGTGCCTGGCGGCAGCGATGATTCCTACGGGATTTATGTGGCCAAATTAGCGGGGATACCGGAATCTGTGATTAACAGATCCAAAGAAATCCTCTCCCAGCTTGAAACAACAGCCAGCGGGCCTTATAGGAAAAACGACCAACAATTAAACTTTTTTACCCCGGTCACAAGCTTAAAAGAAGACCCCCTGCGTGCTGAACTTGAAAAAATTGATATTAATGCCTTAACGCCTCTTGAGGCCTTAAAAAAACTGGATGAATTAAAGAAAAAATATTAAACCATGTCTTTTGTCCATATTCTTCCTTCAGATGTGATTGCCAAAATTGCGGCCGGCGAAGCGGTAGATAGACCTGCCTCTGTGGTTAAAGAACTTTTGGAAAACGCGATTGATGCCCATGCCTCCTTCATCGAGATTCATCTTAAAGATGCTGGCAAAGAACTTGTCCATATCAAGGATAACGGATCCGGCATTTCTCCTGAAGACTTGAAAAAAATCTTTCAACGCCATGCAACCAGCAAAATCACGGCTATTGAAGATTTAGAAACCCTGCATTCCATGGGCTTTCGCGGAGAAGCTCTCTATTCTATTGCCGCAGTCAGCGACGTCACCCTCTGCTCAAAAACAGCCCAAGATGAGGGATGGCAAATTCACCTCCAAGGAGGCGTTCGCCAAAACCTCCAGCCTTTTGGGCGGGCGGGCAGCGGCACTGATATCAAGGTCTCCGAGCTTTTTTTTAACACCCCGGCGCGCCGTAAATTTCTAAAAAATAATTCCACCGAACTAAACCAAATTTTAAACGTGGTGCTTGCCTATACCTTGATCTATCCGGAGAAACGCTTTTTATTGACCCATGCTAATCGCACCCTCCTTGATTTAAGGCCAGCAGCCACCATGATAGACCGCGTCGCTGCGGCTCTGAATGTCGAAATGAACCATTTATTAGAAACGGACCAGGAATTTGTGGAAGATCAAATCCGTATCAGATTAATCTTGGGCGATATCAATATCCAGCGTCCTCGACGAAATTTACAATATATTTTTATTAATCAACGGCCTATTGAAAGCAAGGCTTTAAGCTTTGCGCTTAATGACGCCTATAAACTTATCCTGCCTCCTGGCGTCTACGGGTGCTTTATGGTTCACTTAAAAGTTAATCCCGCAAATATCGACGTCAATATCCATCCCACAAAGCGAGAAGTCAGACTGAAAGATGAATCAAAAATTGTTAGCTTATTGCGCCGCATGGCTGAATATCAGTTAATGAACAAAGGGCAGATCAAAAAAGCTCTCGACATCAAAGGGGGGATCGCTTCAGATGAAATCATTTTTGCTCCAGACCAGGTGCTTTCCCAATTTCATCCCATCAGCGCTGCTCAAGCCCTTAGGAATACGGCTTTTCAAAGTGACAAATACGCTCAGAATGCCCATCTTGAGCTTCCCTTGGATTTTCAACTCTTTGGCAAAGAAAATGACCTGCGTTCCAAATTAACAAACAGCCGCTTTATTGGGGGTTTCTTGAAAAAATACCTGCTTTTTGAGTCACCTGAATCCTTATTAATTCTAGACCAACATGCAGCCCAAGAACGCATCCTGTTTGAAAAATTTAAAAAGCAACTAGAGTCTGCAAAAGTGGAAACGCAGCCTTTATTGACCCCTTTATTGATTAAACTAAGCCCCCAAGAAAAAATCACCTGGGAAGAAACCCATGAAAAATTAGCCCTTGCCGGCATTGAAACAAATCTCTTTGATACGGACACCATCGCTATTCAAACAGAACCTTTATTGCTTAAAAACATCGAGCACGTGGTCCGTGAACTTTTATCCGGTGGAGATCTGTCGCGTCTTGATCTTGAGGCTTTGGCCAAACAGGCTTGCAAGGCATCCGTACGCGCGGGCGATAAAATGGAACTACTAGAGGTTGAATATCAAAAGAATGAATTATTAACCTGCCAGGATCCCTTTATTTGCCCCCATGGCAGACCAACGATGATTGAGGTAGATAAAACTTTTCTTGATAGGCAATTTCTTCGGATCTAATTCTTACAATTCGAATTTCTTTAAGACAATACTGGCATTATTACCGCCAAAAGCAGAGGCATGATTGATGGCTATATTGACTTTTTGTTTGCGGGCCGTATTGGACAGACCGTCTATATCGCATTGAGGATCTGGGGTTTCATAATTAATGGTCGGCGGAATCATGTCATGTTTAAGGGTCAGACAACACGCAATCGCCTCAATGGCTGACGCTGCTCCCATCGTATGCCCGAGCATAGACTTAATAGAACTGACCGCCAGTTTTTTATAATGCTCTCCAAAAACTTTTTTTATCGCAAGACACTCTTCTTTATCATTAACAGGCGTACCTATTCCATGAGCATTATAATAATCAACATCTTCTGGTTTAATCCCGCTTTCCTTCAAAGCTTTTAAAATCGCTTGTGAGATTCCTTCTACTTGAGGTGCGGCCATATGATACGCATCACAACTTAAGCCATAACCTGATATCTCTGCATAAATGGGAGCTTTTCTTTTCAGGGCATGTTCCAAAGATTCCATCGTCACCACACCAGAACCTTCACCTATCATCATCCCCTTCCTGTTCTTGTCAAATGGGCGGACCTTATCAGGCGCCATCGGCAAGATACTATTAAAACCGCTAAAGGCCATCTGAGAAAAAGCATCTACTCCGCCAGCCAGCATGATAGAGACATCGCCTTTCCGAATAAGGTCATAGGCATAACCAATCGCACAATTCCCTGCAGCACAGGCTGTCAAAATCATCTGTGCCGGCCCATAAAGAGAAAACCCTTCTGCAATATTTTCAGAAATATTACCTGTGGGAATCATACGGACGACTTTACCATCAAATTCGTTTTTATGATTAACACAAGTTTCATTGACCTGCTGAAAAATCTGCGATTCTCCCATGATTGTGCCCAAAACAACACCCATCTTCTCCCGTGTATGTTCATCAAGTTGAAGTTGGGAATCGCTGATAGCCAGGCTTGCTGCCCCAAAGGCCAAATGAGAGGCTCTGGCCATGTTATTCATTATTTCAGGCGGTAAATAAAGCGCTGGATCAAAATTCTTGACTTCACCTGCAAGATGGGTTGAAAATTCAGAGGTATCAAAAGAGCTTATTTCGCTAATCCCGCTCTTGCCTGCAATAAGAGCCTTCCAGAACTCATCTTTTCCAGATCCAATGGAAGATATAACGCCCATTCCTGTAATAACAACCCGTTGTCTCATATTGGTCTCGCTACAATACTTAATTCGCCTGCAGCAACTTCTTTTTCTCCTGCAAAGGCCTTGGCCTTGACTATCGCTGCTTTAGCCATCTTGACCGCCACTACCTTCTTGCCTGGTTCGAATTCTATTATTTTATCGATAAGCAAAAAAGGATACCTGTGGGGGAGTAATTGAGTAATTTCTTTATAATTAAACATGGTTCGCTAAACACTCCTTTACTTGCCTGTCAAAATTGCTAACCCTTTTAAAATTTAATGTTACAAACTTTCTGATCAGTATTATAGTAACAAAAATAAAGAGGATGGATAGGTTTTTTATGTAAAGTTTAATACAGTGGATACGTTTACAAAAATATAGCCTTTTTACTGTTAATTGCCTCTTAATGATCGCTTTTACAAATGAGGGTGAGGATCGTCTAACCCTAAGAACTCAGACAGATTTTCTAAAGGTTTTTTGAGGGATTTAACAGTAATCCTGCTAATTGTAAAACCAGGGGCATGTTGTAATCGCGCCAACATGGCTGAATCAACCTTAAAGCGAATGAGATTATCCCTATTTTGTAGCTGTAAATTCAACTTGTTTAATTTAAAATCCATACCCCCAAAATCATGAACAGCTAATTGGGCGTTATTTTTACTCGCCAGCCTCAAGCTGATATCTTCCATCTTATCACCCCCTGCGTTACTCGAGACATCCAGACCAAATACTTGTTTAAAAAACTCAGAAATCCTAATAAATCCATCTCTTTTAGGGTCGATCATCACCGGAGCGTGTAAAAAAAGACTAACATGAATGCTTGGATTAGTTTGATCATCGTGAAATAAAACACTGATGGGAACCCATTTAAAATTTATGAGGTCATTCTTTTTACTCCGAGGCTCAACGTCACTTTCATCAATAAAAATACCATAGTGACACAGCCAACCGTCGGTGTGTTCACTAAATTCTTGAACCCTGCCCACGACATCGCTGATGGTAAACCTCAGGCCAGATTCTTCTCTTATTTCCCGAACTCCAGCCCCCAGAACAGACTCCTTATCCTGTCCATAATAAAAATCTTCCTCATCCATCAACCCCTCTCTAAGCAACCGCGTTCTACTCGAATTATTTTCAATATCATCATCCATTGCTCTGTTATCGATTTTCCCAATTGGAAAGACATATAATCCTTTTCTATCAGAAGCCTCTGAACCCCTCTGCCCCATTAAGAAGGCCCATTGAACAACTCCATCAATATTAACCTTCCGTAAGATAAATCCTCCTGAAACAATGGATCGTTTCCGAGGGCTCTTTTGCCATTCCTGGTACAGGGACCCACCATTCATCCTTTTGTCTTTGTAAGACTTAATCATCTTGACCCGCAAATCCTCTGCAGATAAACTATTGATGTAATCAGCCATACTTATCATCGCTTTGCTTGTGAACCGATGGTGATTTCTTTTAGGAATACCCATGCCACGATGAGGCCACTGAATATTTGATGCTCTTCCTAGAATGATCTCTACACTAGCCAAATCCCTGACACTGCTCATCGCCTTATGGGCCAACGCCCTCTCTGGGCTGACAACCATAACCCCTTCAGTAAAATGTAGGGCCGTGATCCCACCTGAAAAATACTTCTTGGGGATCATTTTTTGCGTCAACGGCTCCTGTTCTTCTCTGATGTAGTTATACGCGCCTTTCTTGAAAGCTTGAAGATACCGCTCGTAAATGTGTTGTTTTTCTTGTGGGTCATCGATATTAACGCCAGCAATTTTATTTTTATCGGCGTATATTTGGGACAATATTGAATCTTTAATCTTCTTCTTATACCAAGCAGCAAGGATTAAGGAGTTGTAGACTTGGCGAAGCTCTGCGAAATTCTTGCCTTCATTAATTTCCTTTGTTAATTGGGGGATAACAACTTCACGGACAATTGATTTTCCTATATCATTCGTTTGTGCTTGGTGTTTTTCTGCAGACAAATAATCAGACTCTAACATTACTTTTAATGTTGCTCCAACCACATAAGCTGTTTTTGCTTTTGCATTCTCATAAACAACTGCTTTCTCGGGAACAACCCAGACCTTGTTAAAAGCATTGATCGAAATATTGGTGCTCCCAAATTTCTTAACTGTTTCTTCATAAATTCTTTTCTAAAACTCTTGACCTATTACATCCTCTGGGTAAATCAATGCCGCTGTTGTTTGTTTGAGCATATAATCTTCAGCCAACAAGTCTATCCCCATTTCAGTCAGGCCGAAACTGTGGGGAATAATACGGGCTCTCTCATAGGGGCTTAAATTGATAATCATGAAGAAGGCTTCCCCCCAGCCCTATGATGGACTAAATTAAAGGGTATTATGTGTGTGTTAACCCTTAAAAAGGAGGAAGCCAATGGAGAACTATTATGTAGGAATCGACTTACATT
>JADFXW010000079.1 GCA_015233375.1 Candidatus Omnitrophota bacterium
TACGTTGGCCTTCCGTTTGGTCTTGCCTTTGCTGATAAAGGTTTTAAGGTTATAGGTATAGACACGGATATTAACCGCATCGAAAAAATAAGGTCTTCCAAAAGTTATATTACGGATATCCCTTCCAGGAAAATCGCTGAGGTCATTACCAAAAAAGGCTTTCAGGTATCTACTGATTTTAGTGTGTTGTCTGGTGTGGATGCGGTGATTATTTGTGTGCCCACACCCTTGAAGCGCAGGTATACGCCGGATATCTCGTATATTTTAAGTGCGATAAGGAGTGTGGCGAAATATTTGCATAAGGGGATGCTGGTCATTTTGGAAAGCACGACCTATCCCGGGACAACAGATGAGCTTATCAAACCAGAGCTTGAAAAAAGCGGGCTGAGGGCAGGTCAAGATTTTTATGTGGCTTTTTCGCCAGAGCGGATAGACCCGGGCAATAAGAACTATGAAGTCACTAAAATTCCGAAGGTTGTGGGTGGTTTGACGCCTGCATGCAGAGAGTTAACAGCTCTTTTATACGGAAAGATTATAGATAACGTGCATCAAGTGTCTACCTGCAGGGCCGCAGAGATGACCAAGCTTTTAGAAAATTCTTTTCGCATTGTGAATATTGGATGGATTAATGAGATAGCGCAGATGTGTCATGCCTTAAATATTGATGTTTGGGAGGTGATTGACGCGGCAAAAACAAAGCCGTTTGGCTTTATGCCATTTTATCCAGGTTTAGGTGTAGGAGGCCATTGCATACCAGAGGACCCGCTCTATTTGTATTGGAAGGCCAAGCTCGCTCATTTTAGCTGTAAGTTCATTAAGCTTGCCGCAGATACCAATTTTAATATGCCAGCCTATGCCGTTTTTCGCCTTAAAGAGATGTTGGGCAAGTCATTTAATAATTCTCGTATTTTGATTTTAGGTGTCACTTATAAAAAAGACGTGAAAGATTTAAGGAAATCCCCATCGTTGAGGCTTATTGAGCTTTTGCAAAAAAAGACCCGGGTTGATTATTATGATCCGTTTATTCCCTTTTTAAATCTGCATGGGCTGGATATGAAATCCATTGTTTTAAGCCCTGCCAAGCTTAAGACCTATGATGCCGTGGTGGTTGCTGTTGATCATTCTGCTGTTAATTATGATTTAATCCATAAAAGCGCCCGTCTTGTTTTTGATATACGTAATGTATATAAAGGCAAAATAGATAAGAAAATAGTCAGGTTATAATTTTTCCATAGCAATCTCTGATGATTTTGATACAATACGCCAATAAGTTCAAGACAGTCAGTAATCTAACATTTTAATCATATTTTCTAAAATCTTTTACTCATGAAGTTTTATCGTTTCTGCCGCATTTTAGTATCAGCTAGTCTTATCTGCAATTCTGTTTTCTTCACTCCAGGATTTTCTTTAGCTCAATCAGTTTTAAATCTGCCGCCTTGCGGTCAAATGGTTCATTTAAGCCCTTCTTATGAACCTGTCATGATGCGTGGTTTGACGGTTCATAAAGACAATCCGTTCCTTTTTGATTTTATCCTTGATAGAGGTCAGGACATGGTCAGTGGCGTTTCTTTGCGCAAGATGAGTGAAAAACAGATTAAGTATTTTCTGGCCTCCCTGGCTATTCCAGACCACGATGTATGGGTGAATTTATCTCCTTATGAAAGAAATAAAATAATCCCTCAAGCGCTAGGCCGCACCGATATGGGCAGGGACCTTTTAGAAGAGGATTATATCCTCAAGCAATTAACCGCCTCCCTTATTTATCCTGAAAAAGATTTAGGCCGTCAATTTTGGGATGAGGTCTATAGAAGATCAAGGCAGATATATGGCGAGGCTAACATCCCTATTAATACCTTTAATAAGGTATGGATCATGGCTGATGAAGCTCAAGTTTATGAGCATCATCAAACCGTGTTGGTGGTCAACTGCCATTTGAAAGTTATGTTAGAAGAGGACTATTTAGCCACAGAGAAAACCTTACAGCTTAACAGGGGATATGTTCAAGACAGAACAACAAAGAACGTGTCCCCAAGCACGTTGCCAAGCAAGAGAGCGTTGAATGTGAAAGCTCCCCAGGGAAATCCCCGCACGCCAAACAGTATAGAGGCCAACATCGTCCGTGAAATAATCCTGCCAGCCCTTGAAAAAGAGATTAATGCAGGAAAACATTTTTCCACGTTAAGGCAGATTTTTAACGCGATGATTTTGGCCAATTGGTATAAACGCAGTTTAAGGCAAGCTTTATTAAATCAATTTTATACAAATCAATCCAAGGTCAAAGGCATTGATATCCATGATCCTTCTATCAAGGATAGGATTTATCAGCAATATTTAAAAGCATATCAAAAGGGCGTGTTTAACTATATTAAGGAAGATATTAATGCGGCTAATGGAAAGAGTATCCCGAGAAAGTATTTTTCAGGTGGGGTACTGCCAGGGAAGGTGGTGAATGCAGATAAAGTGGATGCGAGTAAGGCTATGCCTGTTGTTGAAGAGCTTAAAGACAGGGGTATGGATGTCATGACTGAGGTGGTTTCTGAAAGCCCTCCTGAACAAAATAAAGTCGATGCGATTAAACCTCCTGCAGCGGAAATTAATGATAAGAAATCGATGCTAAGTAAGATTCCTCCTAGTGAAGCCATTAATCAATTTTTAAGAAACGAGTATCAGCTTAATATTAAAGATAGAAAAAAGATTTTAAATTTATTGTTTCCGGATGCTGAAAAGTTGAAGCATTTTATATCCAGGTTTTCAGCTTTAGGTGCAGTGTTACTTCCTGAAGATATTTGTTTGGCTCTGGCTCAGGAAGGAAATATGTCTCTGGAAGAGTTTATTTTGAGCATTGGCGTTTATAAAAGGACAAGAGGCAAGGTTGAGGAGATTAAAAGGGAGGTTTATACCAACAAGGTTATTTATAGATGCCAAGGTTCTTCTTGGGCAAGATCTAATATAGATGACATATTTATCAAGAGGCTTCAGAGAGAATTATATCTTTTCGGGCAAGATACAGACTTATTAAGGGGACGTATTAAAGCTTGGGTTTGGGTGCCTCAGGCGGACGATATTGCGTTATTCTGTGTTCAAAGGTTTAATCAACTGACTCAAGAAGATAAGATACGTGTTTGTTTGGCAAGGGCTTGTCAGGTTGATGTTTCAAGGGTAGGTGATGATGCTTTTTTGAGTGATATTGGTTTTGATAGGCAGAAGAGTTTATTTTTTTATCAATTTTTGGTTCGAGACGGTTTTTTGCCATGGCGTCCAGGTTGGGGGAAATATGCATTAGATTTATTACAAGATATAAAAGTTAGAAAATTGATAGAGATTATAATGGCAGATAGCCGCATGATTAAAGAAGATACTCAAAGAGTAACGATAAATTCTTTCATTGCACAATCATGTGGCGTTGATATCAGGTTAGATGATTCAACAAGGCTTGGAGAAATAGGATTCAATCAAGAAGCTTCATGGAGACTCTTTGGTCTGTTATTTGAACATGGTCTTATCAAGTGTGTTTCAGGTTGGGTTGGTTGGATTCAAGGGATGTCTCAAGAGCCTACAAATGTAGGCCAGTTGCGTCGGTATGTTGAGATAGGTATGGTTATAAGCCAAATTGTAAGCCAAAATGGAAAGAATTCTGCCATGAGTCCGCATCGTGTCTGGAACAGTGGGGGTATTGACTTAAACACCTCAAGCAGTATGCGCTGGAAGATTAATAGAGAAGGTGATAGTGTTGAAATGAATCTGAATCAAGCCATGATGGTTCAAATGGAAAGACAAGACATCGAATATCTGGCCCCTAAAATATTAAAAATCACACCGTTGAGCCCTGTCTGGGTTATTCAATAAATACGTCGGAAATTTGATTTAAAGCCAACAATATTTTGTTTTATAGTAAAATAAATATTGACAAAAAATCAAATTCCTGTCATACTCCTCCTGTTTCGATTAGCCTGTTAAACCCATTAAAAAAAGGTTAAATATGAAAAAGCTATTGTTGGTATTGGTTTTGAGCTTCAACCTTTTGCCTAAGGCTTTGGCTGAGGTCAAAACCATTGCTTATGATGGCAAGGAAATATACATTCATACCCAAAAGGACCATACAACGCTCATCGCCTTTCCTGAAATCATTAATCAAGTCATTAGAGGCTGGGGGGCAGATTCCTATGTTATTCAAAGGAAAAAGAACAATCCAAAGGTCCTTGAATTGATGCCCACGGATACTGAACCTGCAGAGATGACGATAAGCGGTATTTCCGGGGAAGAATATTCCCTGCGTTTTCTTAAATCTGGAGAATGTTATTCAAAGGTGACTATTCTGCCTATGGCGCAAGCCAAACCTGATGAATTAGGTTCTCATGAACTGATACTCAAGACACCCCAAATTCAAATAGAGAAAAAGGACAGTAAGATTGAGAAAAAAGTCCAATCCCCCTCAGATAAGGGCATCCCTGATTCTTTAAATACAAAGATGACTTTAAAGGGCAATAACCTGCCTTTAAAAATTTATTTTTCGATGATTTCACAGGTGACGGGGTTGAATGTTATAACGACCCCTGAAATTGATTCCCAAAAAACATCCATTAATCTTGAAAAGATTGAGGTCTGGAGGGCTTTAAAAAGCCTTTTATACAAGTTTGGATATGGGTTTAAAGTCTCTCAAGATGATTTAATTATCACAGAATCAGAGACCAGGATTTTTAATATCAGTGTCCCTGCGGTTGACCAGTCTTTCAGGGATGAGACCTCCAATGAGTCCTTCGCCAGTAGTAATAACAATAATAATACATCGACCACAAATCAGCAATCTCAAGATATTAAGGTAGGGACAAAGATTTATTATGAAAACACGTCTCCTAAATTGTCCTTATGGACAGATTTAGAAAATAATATCAAATCTATTATTACCCCGCAGCGGGGGAGTTATTCCCTCAACAGGACAAGCGGATCCATTATTGTCACGGATAAGCCTCAGGTGTTAGACAAGATTGGCGATTTGGTTTCTATGATTAATGAAAGTTTAAGCCGTCAGGAAGGTTTTGAAATACAGATTATAGAAGTGACGTTATCCAGTGATCATGAAGAAGGCATTGATTGGAACACCATAGCCAAAGGGGTTGCAGGTCTTAACAATATTACAGCATCCACTAATTTTACAGCACAAGGATTTTTAAAAGGCCAACTGTTGAGTGTCTCTGCGACGGGGCCTAATTCAACCAGCGGCACTGCTAAAGCAGGTGTGTCCATGATTCTTAAAGCCCTGGATTCTATGGGGGCTGTTAATGTGGTCAGCAAACCATCCATTACAGTGACCAATATGTTCCCTTGTGTCATTCAAGAGATAACCAGTATCCCGTATATTTCAGGAACAGGCCAGACCATAGGAAATAACGTGACCCAATCCAATGTGACAACCTCCCAGGTCTCTGATGGCCTGACCATGAGGCTTGAAGCGAAAATTGAGGACAAGAAAACAGTCCTGAATATATCAGCAGCGCTTAATACCCTTGATTCAATGACCAGTGTCCCTGCAGGCAATGGGCTTACTATTCAAGAGCCTCAAGTTTCCACAAAAAGTATTACGACGAATGTGGGGGTTGAGATAGGTCAAACCTTGATTTTAGGAGGTCTTATCAGCAAGACCCAGACCCATCAACAGCAGGGTATTCCCTATTTGGAGAAAATCCCATTATTAGGCAAGGCGTTCCAATATAAAGGTCAATCAAGTCAAAAGACGGAACTCGTGATTATTATTACACCCAAAACCGTTATTAGAAACATGTAAAGATGCACTTAATTTTATTTAATAACAAAATCATTATAGGAAACGGGAATGAGGTCCAAGTCCTTGAAAAGGGTATTTTTCATCCAGCTTTAGAGGCTATTAATAAGGCCAGGATTTGTGTGGTTGATGCGGATGTGGTCATAGCGCCTTCGGTAGAACAGCCATTAGAAAAAAAAGACAGCATCTTGGTAAGAAAGTTTAAAGAACTGTATCAACAAGACAACTATGTCATCCAGGATGAAAAAATAGACCATAACCTTTTTCAAGTGATAGGTATCAAGGAAGAAAAGGTAAGGGAGGTCTATTCCTTTATCGATCCAGAAAAAGTAGAAATGTTTATTCCCTATGGCCTGGCCCTTCGCTATGCCCTGAAGGCCCACAAGGGTGATTCCCCTAAAACCATTGTATTTGTCGATGATTTAGGAACTGAACAGTTATTGACTGTTTTTGAGGGGCTTAAATTGAGCAGGACAAGGGTCCTGGGTCATGCTGGGGATGATATTTTACCTGAGATAAAGCGCTCTCAAATTGATTTTTCAAAGAAGATAGAGGGGTTTTCTAGCGCTAAACCAGAGGATTTACTCATTATTGTTAATAATCAGAAGCTTTCGCAAATGTTGATGGCGCAAGATGAAAAGCTTCAAGTCGAGTATTGGCCTGTGCCGTATCCTGCCTTGGAAGGGCTGCGATGCGCAGACTCTTCTATCAGGTATCAATTACCTGAGGAAATTGTCAGGCAAAAACGTTCGGTGGATATCAAGAAACAGGTACAAGTTTTTGCTCTTTGCGGCGGGATATTATTAATAGGCGGTATTTATTTTTTATTTAATCATTTAAGGTATTTAGCGCTGACTCATGAATATGAATCTGCCCAGATGGTTCATGATCAATTAGAAGAAAGGCTTGGGGTGCTTGACCAAGAGACGTATAGAGATGATTTGAAACAACATAAACCTTTAAGTTATGGGGTTATTTATCTTTCGATGTTGAATGTCATTCCGTCCATGTATACCGTCCAATCATTTAAGTTTGAAAGGGTAGATAAATGGCTCATTGAGATGAATCTTTTGACAGATGCCCATGGGTTATTTGAGCCCATCCAGAGGGTCAACATATTAAAGAACGCCCAAATCAAGGATATTTTTATCAACCATCAACCAGGCAAGAAAATAAGCATACAGTTATGAAAAAAACGATGATTTTTTTGTCTTTAGCATTGAGCTTATTGTTGTTTCATTGGGGATTTACGCTATCTCAAGAAATGAGGGCACTTCAAGGTCAATACACTCAGTTACAGACGAATAATTTAATGATTAAAGAAGAAATACGGTTTAAAGAAACTTTGCCTAAAAAAGCGCCTATGCCTCTATCGACGGGATACACCGACATGTTAAATCATATCAGTGTATTGGAGAACACGAGCGGGACCTGCATGCAAGTGAATATTGAGGCCTCGAAAGAAGATCAGATGATAGAAAACCATTACGAGAACAGTGAATACCAAGGTATCAAGAAATTAAAGATTCAGATTATGGTGGATAAGTTTTCCAAAGAGTCAGATATGGGGGCTGTTCTTGATGATATCCATTTATTAGAGAAGGACACGGATTTTATAGCAAGACAAATTATTAAGGAAAACAATGATTTAATTGTTAAAGGAGAGGTTTATGGGATTTAAAGGAGTGTCATTAAAAACCATAGGTGTCTTTTTAGTTGTTTGTCTGGTGTTGATAGCGTGGGTGTTTTTGATGCCTGTCAAACATGAGGATGTTGTGGTTCCTCATGAGGAAGTAAAAAGGTTAGAGGTCCATCCTGTTAAAGAGTCCTTAAGCCCTGTGCTAGGCGTTGCAAGTCAGAGTCAAGAGGCGCTTATCCAGGAACAATTAGATGTAGACCGCCGTCAGCAAAAAAGGACCAAGGAATTAAAAAACAGATTAGAGCAGAC
>JADFXW010000007.1:0-16756 GCA_015233375.1 Candidatus Omnitrophota bacterium
AATAACAAGATTAAGCGTTTAAAGCGAATGGCATACGGCTATAGAAATGTTCGCTATTTTTTATTAAAGATTCACCAGCACTGCGGACTTTTAAGCCCAAGATTTTCGCCCTAAATACGAAAGAACCAAAATCTTATAGAGGATGCACAGGTAATACAAATTTTACGTGAAGGTGGATTTATACAGCAGGAGAGTATTGGTGGAGGGGATTTGGATAGATTAATAGCAACAGCTTTTGTTGGTCGAGGGAATCAAGGTTTTTATGATTTAATGGGGTTGGTTAAGGGCAAATGTATTAATCGAACAAGTATTGGATCTGTCGCAGCTGCTTTTGTTAGGGGAATAAATAGTCATGTTTATGAGGAGCGTAGATTTAGTATGCTGGGATTAAAAGCGTTGATCGAAGAACAGTATGTTAGTGTGGCCTATGTGCGACAAAAGGTGCTTGTGACAGGGGTTTTACAGCAGGCAATAGTGGATATTAGTAATGCTAAGAAAAGTTCCATGTCTTTAGAATTATTAGGGATGGCTGTTGATGCGCATATTATTAGTGTTGATAATGGAATGATAGTGAGTCCTATGGGCAAGAAGATAAACAAGACTGGGGACAGAGCGATGCGTGTTGCCATCAGAAATAATACGGGAGGCATTGATTTAACCGCCCCGCAAATGCCTCTAGGAATTCAGCATTTTGGTCAAGGCATTAAACTTCAGTTCAACCAAGCCCAGGTTGCCGCATTAGACAAATCCCAAGGTTTTGAACCCATTGTTACTGGTTGGCATCTAGGCAATCTACGTGAATTTTTAGAGAAGCCGTAGGGAAGAAATCTTTCACAGTGTTCTGTGAAATTTTTTGCGCATCAGGTGATTGTTTGATATACTTAATTTATTGGAGGCGTAAAATTATGACTACCAAGGCTGATAGGGCCCTTAAACATCTGTATAAAGCCCGTGAACTGGCTAAAAAGTTGCCTAACCCTTTTAAGGATATGACTGAAGAACAGATTATTGCCAAACTGCGTGAAACGCGTGAGAAACTCTGGCGGGAAAAATATGCGCCTAGTGCTCGACACTAATATCTTTATCTTCGCTTTTTCAGATTTATCTAAACCATCCTGTGTTGAACTAATTGAAGTTATTGCTTTTCTTTATCCAAAAGTATCAATCCATATTCCCCGGACAATTCTTAGAGAAACACGAGGGCACTTAAATCCTTCCCAGTTCAAAGAATTTGTTTTATTTATACACGAAATGGCCCAAACGGACGAAGACATTATTGTCCCGTTTGACACTGGAATTAAATATGAACAAATGGGACTTAAGCCGGCCGATGCCATGATCGCAGCGTACACGGAATGGATTCAGGCCGCGGTGCTTGTTTCCGAGAACCGCCATTTTCTTTCCCGCCAGACAAATCTGCCTTTTAAAGTCCTCACTGCCGATAAAACATTAAAATTGCTCAAACGATAATCCGTCCCTGAAGATTAGCATTCTTCATCGAGGTTTAATGCATCCGGGTTAAAAAATTTCAGAAAATGTTTTTTTTATATCTGGTATAATAAAGACGAAATCAAAAACGTGAAAGAGGGGGCGGCAATAAAAGCTGTCCCCTATTGATTCTGTAAATAGTTTTATGAAGAATACGCATGAATAGGGTTAGCAGTATGAAGATTTTATAAGAATTTTGTGATCCCCGAATGTTTTAATCGGGGATCGATAACAAGACTAATTGTGAGTACAGGTTTTTAGCAGGATTGTATTTTGAAGCAGTGAGATGTTCTTTGACAATCGGATGATCAGGCGGCCATGGAGAGGATTTTAGCCCATCGGCCTTGGATAGTTGATACGGCCTGAAGTTCTGGAAGTTCAATAGGCACTTTGTAGTTGAGCGTCATGTGCGGTCGTAAAAAGTTGTAATGTGTGACTATGAGGGTTGTGAGAGCGACGGCGCCATTGGCCGCTTTAAAGCCTGCAGACGCACGGACGTGGAACTTAAAAGTACGGTTAAGTCGTTCAATGATCTGTTTGAATGATCGGAACTCGGCGGAGATGTCATCGAGGTTCTGGAGACCGATGACCTGTTTAAGCGTGATTTGATGGTTCTTGTCGCGTTTTTCGTTGAGGAACATGGCGCCAGCAGTATAAGACGGGTTGGCATCGGTGATAAGGGTAAGTTTCTGATCAGGTGTGGCGGTGCGGATGGCTTCGCTCATGGCGATGGTGGCGGGAAGGGTTTCGCGGTTATCAGCAACGTGATAGGACGTAATGGTATGTTTTTTAGCCGATGTGAATAAAAAGACGAAGTTGGTTTTGCCGGCGATCTTGATATAGGTTTCATCGCCGGAAGATTCGTTATCGATAGGGCCTTTGAATTTCATGTTGAACTGATGGCAATGGAATGCAGCAGCCTCAGCGTAGTTGAGAACGGTTTGGTGAGAGACATTGATGTTAAAGACAACACGCATGATGTAGGCAGTCTTACGGGCACTCATGGCGAATGAGACGAGGAACGAGAGTATTAGGCCGAGCACGTTAGGCGAATTATAAATTTTTCGGATGTCGACGGTTGGCTTGAGCGGTGAGGAGACGGTGAGATCCTTGGCTTCAAATAGATATTCGCGGTAAATGTAATTTAGTTTGAATTGTGAAGATTTTGATTGTCGGAGATTGTGTTCTGCGGGATTAAGTTGTTTGAGCGCGTTGATTCGGTATGGGCAGTTATGGTGGTCACATTTGTGCATAATGACGTCGAGACGGACTTTCCAGCGGAACATCGCTCCGTGGCAATGTGGGCAGTAATATTTGGCTTTAGCCGCTCTTTTATAACGATTGTCAGCGTTAAAGTTCGATGAGCAGACTTTGCAACGAAGTTGTGATCGCACTTTGCCGTTGTTGTAGTACAGGTATATGTGGGGCGCTTTGCAGAATGGGCATTGTTCGGCCTGGGGGACGGGTTTCCCGCGTTGAATCTTGACCGGCCTGAGTGGATGGTCGTGTTTGGCTTGATACGCCTCAAGCAGTGTTCTGTAATCTAAATTTTGGTCTTTTTTTTAGCAGGTTCCGTCAAAGGCGGGGTTGGATCGACGGCATACTCGCGATAGTTTGGATGTTGCTCTTTGAATGCGTCTTTAGGCTTAGTTGGAAAATCCTGTTTACTTTTCAGGATATTCGATAGCTCTTTGACGATAAGTTCGATCTGTTCCCGGTTAAACCTGGCGCAGATCCAGATAACAAAACGAGAGATTTGATTCATAATTTTCGCCTCCGTAAAGAACAGGATAATTGATTCTTTAGGGGGAGGCAAGTTCAAAAGTCAAAACTCTCTGAAAAGACAGAAGATAAGAAGATTAAAAGCTAAAAGTTTTGACAGAAACTATTAAATAAATAGGAGGTCAAGATGGAGAACAAGAAGGTCAACGTGTCTGTTGGGATTATTGTTATCGTTCTTCTCTTGCTTTTTTGTGTTTTAAGTAATGTGTTTTATTCATCTAAGGTCAGCACTTTAAAAGAATATACTGCGGTGATGGCCCAGCTTATCAAAGAAAATATTAATACCATCAAATCACTTTCCGACAAATTAGCGGTCAAAGAAAAAGAAAACCAGGATTTAAAAAATACCTTGGCCAATACAAGGAATGCTCTTGAAGCATTAAGTAATAAATTTGCAAAACCGTCAGCCCCAGATGTTTCTATAGGCAGATAAAGAGAGGTTACCATGGCTCAAGCTTCAAATCCAAATAATGATTGGAGTGTATCTAATAGAGAATTGACCAAGGAGGCCATGAAGCTGTCTTTTCAGACAAACCTCCAGTATACACTTTCCAAAGATCAATACACAGCCACCTTGCATGACAAATTTTGGGCTTTAGCCATGGCTGTCAGGGAACGTATCATTGAGCGATGGATTAAAACCCAGCAGAAATACCATAAAAAGAACATGCGCAGGGTTTATTATCTTTCGATGGAATTTTTGATTGGGCGTTTGATGGGCAATAATATTTATAATTTGGGTATTGAGAAAAGCGCTAAGGAGGCGCTTGATGACCTGGGATTAGACATAGAGATTATGCGTGAGGAGGAAATGGATGCAGGTCTTGGTAATGGCGGGTTAGGTCGGCTTGCCGCCTGTTTTCTGGATTCTATGGCAAGCCTTAAGATACCTGCTCATGGTTATGGGATCCGCTATGAGTATGGGATATTTCATCAAAAGATTAAAGATGGTTTTCAAGTTGAATTGCCAGATGAGTGGCTGACCTCAGGAAACCCCTGGGAATTTGCTCGTCCAGAGAATGCGGTCAAGATTCATTATTATGGCCGCACCCAAATGGATCAGGATAAAAATGGGAAAATGAAATTTAGGTGGCTGGGGACACAGGATGTTTTGGCGGTCCCGTATGATTTTCCTGTTTTAGGATATAAAAATGATGTGGTTAATACCTTAAGGCTTTGGTCCGCGAAGGGGACAGAAGAGTTTGATTTTGATTATTTCAAGTCTGGTGACTACGCACAAGCGGTGTATAAGAAAATTCTCTCGGAAAACATTTCCAAGGTTTTATATCCTTCTGATGATATCAGCAAAGGCAAAGAGTTGCGCCTGAAGCAAGAATACTTTTTTACAGCGGCTTCTATCTCAGATATTTTAAGACGCTTTAAGTCTGAAAATCCAGACCTTCATGATCTTCCGAAGAAAGTGGCTATTCAATTGAATGACACGCATCCGACCTTAGCTCTGGTTGAACTCATGCGTCTTTTGGTGGACGAATATGATTTTGAGTGGGGAGAGGCTTGGGATATTACAACCAAGGTTTTTGCTTATACGAACCACACCTTGATGCCTGAAGCTTTGGAATGCTGGGGTGTGGATTTATTTGAGACCCTTCTGCCTCGCCATACGCAGATCATTTATGAAATTAATTCTCGTTTTTTAAGGCAGGTGGCTTTGCGTTATCCTGGCGATAATGACCGCCTTGCACGCATGTCAATCATTGAAGAAGGCTTTCCCAAAAGGATACGCATGGCTCATTTGGCCATTGTGGGCAGTTCCTATGTCAATGGAGTTTCTCAACTGCATTCAGATCTCCTTCGCGAGAAATTATTTAAAGATTTTAACGAGTTTTATCCTGAAAAATTTAATAACAAAACTAATGGCATTACCCAGCGCAGATGGCTTCTGAAGGCTAATCCACGATTATCCTCTTTGTTGATGGACAAGGTTGGGCCAGAATGGGTCATGGATTTGTATAAGTTAGAACAATTGGAGGACTTTAAGAACAATAAGGCGTTCCGTACGCGTTGGTCTGATATCAAAAAACAAAATAAGGAATCTTTAGCTAAATATATTTCTTCGAGCATGAAAATTGACCTCAACACGGAATCTATTTTCGACGTTCAAATCAAGCGTATTCATGAGTATAAACGTCAAATGTTGTTTGCTTTTTATATTATTGCTCAGTATTTAAAATTGAAGCATGCGCCTGGCGAATTTATTTATCCTCGCACCTTTATGGTTGGAGGGAAAGCGGCACCTTCTTATATGATGGCTAAGTTAACCATCAAGTTCATCAACAGTATTGCGGATATTATCAATGACGATAAAAGCATAAAAGGCAAGATTCGCCTGGTTTTCTTGGAAAATTATCGGGTGTCCTTGGCAGAGAAAGTTTTTCCAGCCAGTGATCTTTCTGAGCAGATTTCAACAGCAGGTACCGAAGCCTCAGGCACAGGTAATATGAAATTTATGATGAATGGGGCCTTAACGATCGGCACTTTAGATGGGGCCAATATCGAAATTGCCCAGAGGGTAGGCAATGACAACATATTTATTTTTGGGCTCAAGGCTCATGAGGTCGAAAATTTAAAAAAAGGGGGATATAATCCTCGCGCCTACATTGACAAAAGTCCAATGTTAGGGGAAATTTTTAAATTAATTAATAGCGGCTTTTTTAGTCCGCATGATTCTCGGCTTTTTGAACCGATTGTCCAATCCTTGACTTGGAATGATCCATTTTTAGTATGTGCGGATTTTGACAGTTATTGTCAGACGCAGGACATGGTTTCAAGGATGTATTTGAATCAAGAAGAGTGGACAAAGAAATCAATCACTAATGTGGCTCAGAGTGGATTTTTTTCATCAGACCGCACTATCAAGGAATACGCCAAAGATATCTGGAAGGTTCCTGTTAATGGTCAATAGTTAAATCATATGGTCGCTCATATCCAACAAGTCCTTGCTAAAGGATCACTATTGGAGGTTTTGATAGCTGTTGTTTTCGCCGGGATTGCGGCCTCCATGACATCTTGCGCCCTGGCCCGTTTACCTGTATTATTAGGTCTTGTTTCCTCAAATTCAGGAAAAGAACATAGAGGTTTTTTGTTGTCTTTGGCCTTTTCTGGCGGCCTTATTTTTTCATACACTTTAATTGGGATTGTTTTTGGAGTCATTGCTCATATGGCGTCCCACCTGGTGGCCATCAGTGGGTATTTATATCTTGGGTTGGGTTTGGTGATGGTCATAGGCGGGCTGTTTTTTGCAAGGCTTATTTATTTTCCTGAAGAAGGGGTAGGCACAAACTGCGAAAAGGCCTTGATGCGCATTAAAACCTTGCCTGCGGCATTTATCTTTGGCCTGCTTTTTGCTTTCTTGGAGATACCTGCTTGCCCTTGTTGTGGGGCTATATTATTTTTGATAGCAAGCTTGATTGCTATTAAAGGTTCTTTGCTTTATTCCGGGGTTGTGTTTTTTAGTTTTTCTCTGGGACAAAGTATTCCTGTGTTAGCGATTGGGTATTCGACCAATATTTTGAAGAATTTTGTCCCCAAGACCCATGATTTAGAAAGGGTTATTAGTTTTTGTATCGGCAATATTTTGATTGTTTCAGGTGTTTTTTTAATCATGATCGCATAAGGATTTTTTTAATGACACACGCTCGTTTAAACCCCCATCCTGATGATAAAACCTGTTTATGCCATCATGAACACTGCCATGAACAAGGTATTTTTTCTTTTCTTAAGAGATGGGCATGGTCTTTAGTTATTGTGATAGGTTTGTTAGGACTTTTGCGGCCATGGATGGTAGGCCAGATGCTTGGCAGGGTTGAGTCTTATTCGTCTAATGGTGACTATAAGGATGTTATTCGGGTCTGTAAGAAAATCATCATGATTGATAAAGATAATAAACAGGCTTGGACTGCGTTGGGTTTAGCGTATATGGCTTTGCGCTAATGAGACAGGGCATTACTGCGTTATTGTATCCTGAGATAAATAAGCAACTTTCTTGGAAATTGGTCAAAATTATTATTTTAAAGAAGGAATACGATTTTTATAACAAAAAGCCCGATAAAATGTAATTTTAGGTTTATGCGCTTTCCGTATTGTCAACACCGTCATACCCTGCCAGATCCTGAATCCTTGGCTCTTGATATTAAGGGCCTGGGGGTTTCTTACTCAACAGAGGGCAAGCTTGCTCTTAAAGATTTTGATTTGAGTGTTCCGGTGGGTTCCATCATGGCCTTGGTAGGGCCCAATGGTGCTGGAAAATCAACATTATTCAAAGCGATTTGCGGTCTGTTGCCTATCAGGACAGGTGGTATCCGTATCTTTGGCCGGTGTTTAACAGAATGTCATCACCGAGTTGTTTATCTCCCACAGAAAAGCAGGATTGATTGGCAGTTTCCTGTTAGCGTCCTTGATTTAGTTATTATGGGCAGGTACGTGTATTTGGGTTGGTTTCAAAGACCTAAGCTTTCGGATATTCAAGAGGCCAAGAAGGCTCTTCGAGAAATGAATATCCTGGATTTGGCCAATCGCCAGATAAGCAAGCTTTCAGGAGGTCAGCAGCAAAGGGTCCTGATTGCCCGGGCATTGGCCCAAAATGCGGATTTGCTTCTTCTTGATGAGCCGATGAATGCTGTTGATACCGCAACCCGTCAGTTGGTTGCGGATGTGTTGCATAAGATAAAAGATCAAGGTAAGACAGCGATTGTGGCGACCCATTATTATGACCAACAAGAGGGTCGATATGATGGGGCCATTTTCTTAAGAGATGGTCAAAGGATGAGGGATGGGTTGACTCATCAGGAATCCTCCCATAAAGGATGTGATTGCGAATGATACATTTTTTTCTTGATCCATTTCAATATGTGTTTATGCAGCGGGCTTTTTTGGCAGCTGTGGTGATAGGTGTTCTTTGCGCCGCTCTTGGGGCTTTTGTGGTTTTAAGACGAATGGCGGTGGTGGGGCATGCCTTAACACATAGCGCTTTACCCGGTCTTGTGATTGCTTATTTGATGGGTGCCAATCTTGTGTTTGGAGCATTGATAGCCACTATTTTAACCGCCTTTGGGATTGGATTTTTTGCCTGCGAAGATTCTGTTTATGAAGACACCTTGGTTGGCATGGTGCCTAACGTCATGTTTGCTTTTGGGATTCTGCTTATCAGTACAAGCAAATCATTCAGGGATCTTTTTTCCATGCTTTTTGGGAACATCCTTGGCATAACAAATGGGGATTTGCATCTTATTATGATACTGGCGGTTGTTTCATTGGCCGCTCTTTTTTTGTTTTATAAAGAATTAAAATTATCCTCCGTGGATATTGATTATGCAAGGACTATTGGGATGCCTGTGAAATTTTTGCATTACGGGATATTATTATTTTTATCTTTGAGTGTGGTTGTAGGGATTCAGGCGGTTGGGACGGTGTTGACCAATGCCTTGCTGGTTGTTCCTGTTGCTGCTGCCCGGCTTTGGACAGATCGATTAGGACGCTTGATATTTTTATCCTGTTTTTTTTCGGTACTTTCCGCGATAGGAGGGATTTATGTTTCGTATTATTTTGGCACAGCGTCAGGCGCCTCTATTGTGATATTTTGTTTTGTGATTTTTATGGTGTCCTGGTTATATAAATTTGTAAAAGAAAGGAAAATTTTTAAAGGATATTCCAATGGCTAAAATTAAATTAGATTTACACGGTATTTATAATCGCGGCGATTCTATTGAGAGTGAGTTAAGCAGGGTTATTAGAGAAGCTGTAGAGAAAGGGATTTCTTTGGTTGAAATTATTCCTGGTAAAGGCAGCGGTCAGTTAAAAAAACACGTATTAAGATTTTTGGATCAGGGGCATATAAAAGCGCTGTATCATCGTATTGAAAAAGATGATAAGAATTTTGGCAGGATATTTGTGCATTTTAGATAAGATTGTAAGGCGTTTTATTTTCTTGCTCTTTTAGTGTTTCCTAGTTAAAATAAACCTCAATTATGTATGAAAATCGTCGTCATCTACGGTTAAGAGAGTTTCTTGATGTGACCTGGAAGGTTGAGGGAGAAGAGATTTCCGGAGAAGGCGTTGTGATGAATATCTCTAAATCCGGGGTTCTTTTACAAACCGATAAGACCTTCAGGCCCCCGGAAAAATGTGTATTATCTTTAGAGTCAAGACAAGACGATCAGTTGTTTTCACACAAAAAAGCCAAGATGATGTGGTTTAGACGAATTCAGGGGGCCAAACAGCCCAGGTTTCAATGTGGGTTAGAATTTTTGACCGGGGGAAAGGATCAGCCTTTTCAAGAATGGCTTCAGATGAAGACAGATAGTTTAAGTAACGCCCAAGATGTTAATATTTTAGCTCATTTAGCTTTGTGATTTTTTAAAAAGGGGATGAATTTTGGAAGAGACAATTCAAGAAGAGCCCAAGGTTGAGACGGCCCAGGAAGTGAAGGAACATAAGAGTTTCTTAAAGAATACAGTGGGGATTTTGCTGACGGTAGTCTTGGCTTTTTTGATGATTTACATCTATTATTTACAAAATCGTAACATCAACGTCCTTTCTCAATCAATGGAAATGTCATTGGCTGCCGGGGATCATTTGGCTGGTAATTATAGGACCTATGTGGGCCGCTACACCACCACAAAAATAAAATTAGATAAGACTCAAGCAGAATTAGACCAAACCAAAGTGCAGTTGGATGAGTCTAACCGTAAGCTCGCTGAAGTTAATAAGCAATTAGATGATGTCACCTCCCAACTCGCCGCCTCCCAAAGCATGTTGTCTCAGACAAAGGGCATGCTTCTCCAAGCCCAGGATGAGAATGTCAAGTTAAAGCAGGAGTTGCAGGGATTAGACCAATTGACCAAGGCTGAAAATGCGGATAATTTGACTCAATTGCAGGCTAAAATTGATACATTAAGACAACGAGATACTCAGGTGAGCTTGCAGCTGGCAGATTTAAAATCCCAGTTACGTTCTTTTCAGGCGAATTTTTCGAGTTTAGAGGAGGGGAAATCTTTGATTGTCCTTTTCCAAAACAAGATTAAATTTATTAAATCTCATATGCGTTATTTAAAGCAAGAGGCTTATTTTGCCAGGGTTGCGGCCCAAAAAGAAAAAGACAGGGTGGCTCTTTTAAATGGCAATAGCGGTTTTATTTTTCGTGATAACCAAACTAAAAAGGTGGATAGCGCAAAAAAACCTTTTGCGATTGATGTTAAAATCTTGCCCTGAACAATGGATGGGGGGAAGATAAAAAGTTTAACGGGCGTATGCTATAAACAGGTACGTCCTTTTTTTTAATTTGGACAGCACAGAAGGAGAGCGATATGTCATTGGAAGAAAAAATAAGCCAGGATTATGTGAGCGCCATGAAGGCCAGGGATTCTTTAACTTCGTCAGTGGTTAGTTTTTTACGTGCCCAAATAAAGAATGTTAAAGTGGATAAACGATTGGACGTGGTGAGTGATGATGAGGTGATAGGCGTTATTAAAAAACAGGTCAAGCAGCGTCAGGATTCAATTGCTCAATTTAAGGCCGGGAATCGCATGGATTTGGCTGATAAAGAAGAGAAGGAATTAAACATTTTAAAGGGCTATCTTCCAGCAGAGATGCCCTTGGAGCAATTAAAAATCATCATTGAAGAGGTGGTAAGCCAAACGAATGCCGCCTCTATTAAGGACATGGGAATGGTGATGAAAGAAGTGATTTTACGGGTAAAATCCCAAGCCGATAATCAAACGGTAGGGGCATTGGTCAAAGAACGTTTGAGCCGGGTTTAAAATTAAATGCGTTTTTTTAAAAGAATTCTTTATTGTGTATTATTTTTTTTCTGTATAGGCAGCATCGGTTTTTGTTTTTGGATGAGGGACAGGTATGTTGTGCCTATATTGATGTATCATCATGTCGGTGTTCCTTCCGTGTGTAAATGGCATTTGAATGTGGTGAGTGAAAATTCGTTTGATTATCAAATGAGTTTCTTGAAACGCCATGGTTTTAAGGTGATTAGTTTCAAAGATTTGGTAGAAGGCCTTAAAGCCGGCCGTGCGTTTGCTCGTAACACCGTGGTGATTCAATTTGATGATGGGTATGAAGATAATTATAAGTACGCGTTTCCAATCCTTAAGAAGTATGGCTTTCCGGCAACAGTTTTTGTGATTTCTGATATGGTTGGTCAGCCAGGTTTTTTGACTTGGGATGAAATCAAAGAGATGGAACAAGAAAACTTTGTCATAGGTTCCCATACACAGCATCATGTTTATTTGCCAAAAGCAAATTTAAATGCTCTTCAAGAGGAAATCAAGGGCAGTAAGAAAGTTCTTGAAGACCGTCTTGGGCATCCTATTGATTATTTTTGTTATCCGGTGGGCGGGTTTACGGCCCAGATTAAAGGCTTAGTCAAGCAAGCAGGGTATAAAGCAGCGGTCACCACTAATCGGGGCAAGGACAGGTTTAACCAGGATTTGTATGAGTTAAAGCGTATTCGGATGAATAATACGGATTCTCAGTATTCAGGGCTTATTTTGTGGTTTAAGTATTCAGGTTATTATAATTTATTCCGTCAATTTAAAAGAGAGAAGCGGACAAGAAAAGAGTGTGTTCTATGAAGAAGTCGTACTATTTAGATGAGCAAGGTTCTTTTGTTATCGAAAATTACAACTCTGCAAAATTATTTTCAGATTTTTTTCCAGGCGTTTCGGGATTATACGGGATACCTATGTGGGCATTTTTTGTCAATCGTGGCCAGGGGGTCAGCTCTTTTGGTATTGAATCCAAAGATAGAGCTATTTTAGCCTTCCAGCCAGCAGATAAGGCCTATCGACAGACCTCTATTCAGGGCTTTAGGACATTCCTGAAGATTAAGAATGGGGGACTTTTAGAAAAATTTTATGAGCCTTTTTCAAACCCGGTGTCATCGCCGTATAAAATCCAACAGCGAATGCTTATCACCAGTCACGATTTGACGATCGAAGAGGTTAATACAACATTGGGCCTTAAAGTGACGGTCAATTATTTTACCTTGCCCAAGGAGCCTTTTGCAGGGCTTGTTCGTCGTGTTACTTTTGAAAACTTGACCCGGAAAAAGCTTGATATTCAATGGGTGGATGGTCTTCCAGCAATTAATCCGTATGGCCTTAAGGATTGGCTTGGTAAACATATTAGTCGTACCGTTGAAGCCTGGGTGACAGTCGATAATATTAACCAAAACGCGCCTTTTTACAGGTTAAAGGTGGAGGTTGCAGATACCCCTCAAGTGACCCCTATCAAAGAAGGGAATTTTTATTTTGCTTTTGATGCCCATTCAGCAAAGCTTTTTGACATGATTGTCGAAGCGTCCTGTGTGTTTGGGGCGTCATCTGATTTTTTGGTCCCGGAGAAATTCCTGCAGCAAAAGAATTTTAAAGCGCCTGTTTCTCAAGAGACGACCAATCGCACGCCTTCAGCCATGAGTTATGGCCGTTTTTCCGTTGCGCCTGGAAAGAAGGAAGGTCTGGTTGCTTTGGCGGGTTTTGCGCATGATTTAGCCCAATTAAAGCAGGTGGTTCAAAAGTGCACAGGCACGGGGTTTATTGATAAGAAAGCAGATCTTAACCGATCTATTATTGATGAAATCAAAGGGTATTGTTTGACCCATAGTTCTTCTGAGGAATTTAATCAGTATTGCCAACAGACCTTCCTTGATAATATTTTACGGGGTGGTTTGCCTATATCTTTGCCCACGGCTGAAGGAATGACATCATTCAACGTGTATAGCCGTAAGCATGGTGATTTGGAACGTGATTATAATTTTTTTACATTAAGCCCAACCTTCTTGTCACAAGGCAATGGCAATTATCGGGATGTTAACCAAAATCGCCGCAATGATGTTTGGTTTAACAAGGATGTTCAAGACAGCGGTATTGTTAATTTTATGAATTTGATCCAGGCGGATGGGTATAACCCGTTAGTCATTAAGGGAACAGTTTTTGTTGTTAGGGATGAAAAGGCGATTGATGAAATTTTGAAGGAATTTGGTATTAAGACCAAGGCGGATGTTGTTCGGGAAATGCTCAAAAAAGGTTTTATGCCAGGAGATCTTTTGCAATTAGTCTCTTGCGACAAGACGCTCAAAGAAAATCCTGAGGATTTTTTGTTGAGGGTTTTAGGGGTTTGTGCCAAGCAGGAATCCGCAGAGCCAGGTGAAGGTTTTTGGACGGATCATTGGACATATAATTTGGATCTCATTCAAAGTTATCTTAAGGTTTATCCTGAAAATTTACAAAATCTCTTGTTAGAGAAAAAAATCTTTAATTTCTTTTTAAATGATTTTTATGTGCTTCCGAGGGATTCAAGATTAGTGTTAACACCCGCAGGTGTGAGACAATATCACTCCTTGTCCGAACATGACAAAACGGTACAGGCCAGGAGTAAAGGGTATAAATTACGTGTTCATAATGGCCAAGGGGATATTTATACAACCAACCTTTTAGTTAAGCTTATCTGTTTATTGGCTAATAAAGTAGCAACTCTCGATCCTAGCGGCATAGGTGTTGAAATGGAAGCCAATAAACCCAATTGGTATGACGCGCTTAATGGCCTGCCAGGTCTTTTGGGTTCATCCATTTCTGAAACGTTTGAGGTCAAGCGTCTTGCGATTTTCTTAAGAGAGGCTTTGGAGAAGATGCGATTGCCTCAAGAGGCCTCAGTGATGGTTTTTGAGGAATTGTCGGATTTTATATTTGAATTAGACCAAGCCTTGTCTGGGGGGCTTCAACCTTTGGTTTATTGGCAATTGGCTAACGATATCAAGGAAAAATATCGTCATGCTATTCGTTATGGCATCAAGGGCCAGGAAAAACCGTTGACCATGGAGAATATCAAGGAGTTTCTAGAAAATATTATTGAAAAGTGTGAGTCAGGTATCTGTTTAGCTCAGTATGATAACGGCCTTTTTGCCACGTATTTTTATCATGAAGTGACAGAATATGATGTTTTAGGTAAATCCCATCATGGGCCAGACCATGTCAGGCCCAAGGCGTTTAAACGTCATGATTTGCCCTTATTTTTGGAAGGGTTTGTGCATGCCTTGCGTGTGCAAAAAGAAAAGGATGCCGCAAAAAAGCTTTTTAAAGCGGTCAGATCCAGTAGTCTTTATGACAAAAAACTTGGGATGTATAGGGTCAATGCTGACCTTTCAAAAGAAAGTGATGAAATCGGGCGGACCAGGATTTTTCCTGCAGGCTGGCTTGAAAACGGGTCTGTGTGGCTTCATATGGAATACAAGTATTTTCTGGAACTTTTGCGTGGGGGTTTGACAAAAGAATTTTTTGATGAAATTCATGCAGCCATGATACCGTTTTTGGAACCAGCGAGATATGGACGCAGCATATTACAAAACTCTTCTTTTATTGCATCTTCAGCGCATGTGGACCAAAATTTACATGGTCAGGGTTTTGTGGCACGTCTGTCAGGTAGTACGGCAGAATTCTTGCATATGTGGCTCATGATGAATATGGGGCATGAGCCGTTCAGGTTGGATGCCCGGGGATTTTTAAGTTTAACCTTTGAACCGATATTGCCGTCTTGGTTATTTACACGTAAGGCTAATAAAGATTGTGCAGCGCATACCTATTCTTTTAAACTTTTTGCCAAGACCCGGGTTATCTATCATAATCCGAAATTAGGGGACACCTTTGGGCTCAAGGCGGTTAAACCTCAAAAGGTAGTATTGACCTATCCTTCGTCGAAAGTTGTTGAGATAGAAGGGGGAATATTAGGAGAGGCTCAAGCCAAAGAGGTCCGGGAAGGTCTCATTGAAAGAGTTGATGTTTATTTGAATTAAGTCGTGTCAAAAGTTTTATGAAGAATAAGTATATCGACGGGTTTGAAAGAGAAAGGTTTGAATATGAAAAAACCATTAGTTGGAATTATCATGGGCAGTCAGTCTGATTTAAACCTGATGAATAATGCCGCAGTTGTTCTGGAGGAATTTGGTATTCCGTATGAGGTCACCGTGATTTCCGCGCACCGTGCGCCTAAAATGACCTTTGATTACGCAGCTCAAGCGTCTGGACGGGGACTTAAAGTGATTATTGCGGGAGCTGGTGGAGCCGCGCATTTGCCAGGGGTTATTGCGGCTGTCACAACCCTTCCTGTGATAGGTGTTCCAGTCAAGTCTTCAAATTCTATTGGGGGTTTGGATTCATTATTATCCATTGTTCAGATGCCTGATGGTGTTCCGGTCGCAACGGTTGCGGTTAATGGGGCGAAAAATGCCGGTATTTTGGCAGCCCAGATCATTGCAACCTTTGATAAAAAGGTGGCTTCGCATATTAAAAACCATAAAGATAATTTAAAAAATAAAGTCCAGGGTTTGGCCAAAAAAATGGCACGCCAAGGGCATAAGGCTTTTCTTAATTTGGCTTAAGTCAAGAGAGGAGGGCATGATGGTTTCCACAGGTGTAAGCATTATTAATGAAAAAGTTAAAAAAGAATCAGGGGTTATTGACGCGATACGATTTGAAACGTCCAAGGTGGTTGTTGGTCAAGGTGAGCTGATAGACCGCCTTCTGATAGGTCTTTTGACCAATGGTCATGTTTTGATTGAAGGCGTGCCTGGCTTGGCCAAGACAACGGCAGTTAAGACCTTGGCCCAAACAATACAGGCGAAATTTCAACGCTTGCAGTTTACTCCTGATATGTTGCCAGCTGATTTAACGGGAACGCTTATTTATGACCAGCGTACAGGGGCTTTTAATGTTAAAAAAGGCCCGTTATTTGCCAATATTATTTTAGCCGATGAGATAAATAGGGCGCCAGCTAAGGTGCAGAGCGCTCTTCTGGAAGCGATGCAGGAGCGGCAGGTAACCATTGGCGATGCGACCTTGAAGTTGGATGATCCTTTTTTGGTGTTGGCCACTCAAAATCCGATAGAGCAGGAAGGGACGTATCCATTGCCTGAAGCCCAGGTGGATCGCTTCATGCTCAAAGTAAGGGTGACCTATCCTTCTATGGATGAAGAATTAAAGATTCTTAAACGCATGGCCACAACCAGCCATTCATTTTCCTTGCAGGCCGTGGCAAGCCCTCAAGATATTATGAGGCTAAGGGGTGTTGTTGATGAAATTTATATGGATGAGAAAATTGAAAATTACATTGTTCAGATTGTTGATGCCACTCGCCATCCTGAAAAGTATAAATTAGCTGATTTAAAAGGTTTGATGCTGTATGGGGCAAGCCCCAGGGCCACCATTAATTTGGTCTTGGCTGCGAGAGCCCATGCCTTTATCCAAGGACGTGGGTTTGTGACACCCCAAGACATTAAAAGTATTGGTATGGATGTGCTGCGTCATCGCCTGATTCCGAGTTATGAGGCAGAAGCAGAGGGTAAGTCGCCTGAGGATTTAGTGAAGCGGATATTAGACGAAGTTGAAGTGCCTTAAAAAATGATCCCTAAAGAAATCCTTGAAAAAATCCTGCGTATTGATATAACGACCAATCGTCTGGTGACGGA
>JADFXW010000007.1:16824-39070 GCA_015233375.1 Candidatus Omnitrophota bacterium
AATATCAACCTGGAGATGATATCCGATCCATTGATTGGAACGTGACTGCCCGCACTGGCTTGGCTCATATTAAGAAATATGTGGAAGAAAGGGAGTTGACCGTCATGATATTGGTCGATGCTTCTCGTTCCATGCATTTTGCCTCAAGCGGGCAGCTTAAAAATAAATTAGCTGCTGAAATCGCAGCGGTTTTAGCCTTTGCCGCTATCCGCAATAATGATAAGGTTGGGCTTTTGATGTTTACTGATGGTCCAGAATTATTTATCCCTCCTAAAAAGGGAAAAACACATGTGCTGAGGGTTATCCGTGAGATTCTATATTTTAATCCTCAGGGGACCCAAACCAATTTTCCTAAAGTTTTTGAATTTTTGGGCCAGGTTCTTCATCGAAGGGCAACAGTGTTTGTTATTTCAGATTTTTTGGATCCCAAAGAGGATAATGCTTTATTGCAAAAATCGATGAGTATCGCAAGCCTGCATCATGATTTAATTGCGATAAGTTTGACAGACCCCAGAGAGATGGATTTGCCTGATTGCGGGCTTTTGGAACTAACGGATGCGGAATCAAAATCAACGGTGGTGTTAGACACTTCCAGTCAAATGCTGCGTCAGCAATATCATGAGGCATCAATGAGGCTTATTAAAAATCGTGTCCGTTTATTTGAGACAATAGGCGTGGATCATATCGATATTTCCACAGATGTCCCTTATAAAAAAGCCCTGGTTGGTTTTTTTGCGCAAAGGCGCCGCCGTTTGGCCAGGTAAGGAAATGAAAAAATAATTGATTTTTTTATAGACAAGCGTGTGGCTATGTTAAAATGCTTTAAATGCTAGGTGAACAAGAAGGTTTGCTTTACATATTTTTTCATGGAAGGCGAAGCTTTCTTGGTTTTTAGATAACTTTCCTAATATTTTAAATAAACCATATTAAAACAGGAGGGAATTGTGTTACTACGGTTATTATCCATCATTATTCTTGCAGTCGCTGTCAGTGGTTGTGCCACAACTCAAACAAAAACCCAAAATGAACAAGTTCAATCACGGTTGACAGAATTAGAGAAGAGCGTGCAATCTAAGGATTCAGAAATTGTGGATCTGCAGTATCAGGTTAAAGACCTTTCCAGCAAGCTTGAGGCTTCAAAGAATTCTGAGGTTGAGCAGGTTTCGTCATCTTCCAATGAACAAGCTGAAAATACCAGAGGCGCTGCTAATATAGATACAGCGCAGATCATTCGTGTCAAAGCCAGTCCTGAAAAGATACAAAAAGCCCTTAAGGCTGCAGGTGTTTATACGGGTCGGATTGATGGCAGGATTGGCGCTGCAACCAGGCAGGCGATTGTCGAATTCCAAAAAAGCCATGGGTTGAAGGCTGACGGGGTTTTGGGCAGAAAAACCTGGGAATTATTAAAAACCTTCTTAAAATAATAGCTGGGTCTCAATATTTAGGAGACAATCAGCATGTTCCCTCAGTTTAAAAAATGTCGCAGTGAATCTGGGGTTGTGCTTTTTTTTGTCCTGATGTCTGCTATCATCATCATGATGTTTTCTATCGGGATATTGACCCAGAGCATGAATGAGATTAATTATGCTCAGGAGCAGATTGACGAAATAGCAGCTGGTCATTTAGCTCTAGGGAGTTTCTTTAATGCCCTGACCGTTTCTGTTGTTACCACAAGCACTAATCTTATTTTGACCAACAGTTCTCAGAATGAAAGTGGCAGGAATTATCAGCTCGTATTCCAAGCCACTGGCACAGGCCCAGGCGATTTAAGTGAAGATAATCAATATGTGGTTACAGTAAGTTATAATAGTCTTCAATAAATTTATACCTAGAAAATTCCTTTTCCCCCTCTTTGCGAAGCGATTAAAGAGGGGGTAGGGGGAGTTAGTGCTATAGAGTTTATGGACATAAAGTTGATAAACAATAATGCGTTCTCGCTTTTGGAGGTTTTATTAGCTTCTATTGTATTAGTTATTGCAGTAGCAGGCGTTTTTGCAACATTGCATTCAGTCCGTGTCAAGGTGACGAATAAAGAGACAGCTCTTGCCGCATCCGCGATGGGCTGTAAAGTCCTGGATTCTTTGTTATATGCCCAAGATAATACTTATGTTTCAAAATATGGCCTGAAGTGTTCTGACGTGCCAAGTTGTGGAGCTTTTGAAATAGCGACACTAGGGACTCATCGTATTGATAATACAACCTTGATTCATAATGGGTTGTCTTGGCCTGGTTTTCCTTCAGGTTGGGACACAGAGAATAAATCTTGTCAACCAGCGCCTTGTCTTGTTTATACGGTCCAATGCGCGCCAGGGACTGATCAAATTGGGGCTCCTGGAATAGATTGTCCTCATCAAGTTATTTTACATATTAATTGGCCAGAGATGACTTGAAAGGATATCAGAGACGCCATAAATGGTGTCCTATGCGCTTTTTATATATGGGGGCTGTTGCAAAATCCAGCTAATTTAGTCTAGTCAAGCGTTTTTATTTCTCGACGCTGATTGTGGGCATTTTAAGCAGAACTCCGACGGTGGTATGGTATAATTAGCCATGCAAACCGAAAGGAGCCCACAAATGTTATTTGGCAACTACGATTTAGAGAAAATTGTACGGAAAGACCATCCCCTGCGGAAGGTTGCGCAGGTCATCAACTTCAAGCACTTGGCGAATCGGTTTTGGAGAGCGCTTAAAACGTTAGGACGGCGGGGATATGGGTTAGAAGTGGGGATCAAATGCGTATTTTTACAATTTTACTATGATTTATCTGATCGCCAGCTTGAAGAACGTCTGAAGGATGATATTAGCTTCAGGTTATTTTGCGGGTTTAATATAGAGGAAGCGACACCGGATCATACTTATTTTGGGCGTGTCCGTAAGCTATTGGGGCCAGATAAGGTCGGTAAAATGTTCAGGATGCTTGTAGAAAAGGCGACGGAGAAAGAGATTATGCGACAAGTGTTTAAGTTTGTTGATGCGACGGCGGTAAAGGCAAAAGAAACGACATGGGAAGAACGAGATAAGGCCTTAAAAGACGGCGAAGAAAAGCTGAACAACAGCAATGTTGAGAATTACAGCGCTGATAAAGATGCCCGGTTTGGATGCAAAGGCAAAAACAAATTCTGGTTTGGCTATAAGAAGCACGTCAGTGTGGATATGGGATCAGGGCTCATTGATAAAATTGCGGTCACGCCAGCGAATGTTCCTGATCAGGATGGGTTTACCTTAATCTGTCCCAACGAAGGAATGGTGTTTGGGGACAAGGCCTATTGTTTATCAGCGGCACAGACAGCGATGAAAGCCCGTGGTTGCCATAGCGGAGCGATATTAAAGAATAATATGAAGGGAAAGAACAAAGACAAGGACCGCTGGTTAACAGGCGTGCGAGCTCCCTTTGAGGGAATATTCTCAAAGGATGAAACGCGGACAAGATACCGTGGGCTTGTCAAAATGCAAATGCAGGCATTTATGGAGGCCATCGTTTTTAATGTTAAAAGATTGCTGGTGATTGAATCGCCACCTTTGTTTGTCGGGGCGTAAGCCCCGCAAGGGGTTGGTCTGCCCGTGGGGGCTAAAAACCTCCGAAACGGGCAAGGCCAAAGGGGATTTAATCCCCCTGGGATAAAAAAAGTCGAGATTATCGATGGAAATCATGTGTGGCGGGAATTTTGCAACAGCCCCATTTTTGAAAATTTTTTCTGGGGAAAATTTCATGCAACTGTATTTTTAAAAAATAAGAAAAAAGAGGAAATCAAATATGGTGGGATGATAGGAAATGTTCTAGAAACTGCTTGGTACCTTCTAATAAACCGCCTCTATAGCTGCCTTTAAGCCCTGGGTCATATTCAGTCAGGAATTTACGGGCCACTAAAACAGATCTTTCAAAACCAACGGCCTTAAAAGCCGGATAATCATTGCCTTCTTTGGAGCCGTCATCACCTATATAATATATGTCTAAATCGCTTTTTTGTGTAACCTTAGAAAAATCTAAGGCATGCTTTCTATAATTTGATACAGGCTCTGGATCACCTTTGGCATTAACATAAACCAAATCCGCCCCCCCATTAGCAGCCACTAAAACCCTGCCATACACCTCCTTAGGCAAACCATCCACCAGGCGCTTAAAGGAGCGACCCAGATCATTGCCAGAAACCAGCATAAAAACCCCGCCAGCTCGCAAATACGCGCAAAGAGGCCCTCTCACAGGGCTATCCAAAAGACCTGGTAAACTACCGATATTAGGCCCCTTATAAATTGTATCATCGCCATCTGCTGCAATTATTATTCTTGATTTCTGGCTATCGATGAAAGGTCCTGGCTGATATTTCATTTCTTCAAGGACCTCATTAAAAGCATTTTGTATAAAATAAAGAGGCAAGGCCTTATCTACCCCGTCAATATTAAACTCAATGGATGAGGTCCCTGCTAATTTCAAATGAACCCCTACACCTAAATCTTTACATTTTTGAGTAATCAAATCTGCCGCGCGACTCCTCTGAGAGCCCCAAATACCTTTGGACACCATCTGAGAGGCCCCGTCTTTTGTCTTACCACGAATCTCTATCCGGGCAGGATGGTTTATGGCATGGACAACATCCTGGCCGTACTCAACTAATTTTTCATCAGAAAAATCGCCTGGATGATGGCGGAAAGAAAAAATAGCCTCACGTGCCTCACCTTTAAAGCTGTTACTATCAGCCCCAGCTAAAAATTCACGGATGGCTTGGCCGCTTAAACTGATGAGGGTTTTAAGATGACTTGGAGAGATTAGAGTAAGCATTATATATAATTATCAACGACTCTCTTTGACCTTAGTACCGCTGATATAGTCGACAATATCAATAAATTCCTTCATTTTTTTGGCATCTTTTATACCCGGTGATGTCTCAACTCCGCTATTGGCATCTACCGCATACGGCTTTAGGGTATTAACCGCTTCAATGACATTTTGGGCATTCAAACCACCTGATAAAATAATCGGTGTGTCATTGGATGACTTTACCTGTTCTATCACTTTCCAATCAAAGGTTTTGCCTGTACCGCCAAAACTTTGTTTATCATCCGTATCAAACAAGAAAGCATCCACCTTAAAATCTTCTACTGTCTTTGGATCAAATTTCTCACCCACTCGAAACACCTTGATGATTTTGACCTTGCTTCGCCTAAGCCAACGGCAAAAATCAGGGTCCTCATCACCATGCAATTGGACCACCCGTAAGGCGCAATGATTGATAATATCCCGAACAGCACCAGGAGAATGATTCACAAATACACCCACAGGTGTCACAAATGGCGGGAGGGTCTCAATGATTTTTTTGGCTTTAAACGGTGAAATAAATCTGGGGCTTTTTTTATAAAAAATAAAACCAACAGCCCAAGCCCCTGCCCTGGCTGCCCTTGCGGCATCAAGCTCACTTGTTAAACCACAAATTTTAACCCTGACCATACATCACTTCCTTTACTTTTGCGCTTATATCAGATGAACGCATAAACACTTCGCCAATTAAAACAGCATTGACCCCGATGTCTTCAAGGCGCCTGATATCCTCGTGTGTTTTAAGCCCGCTTTCAGCAACAACCACAACCCCCTTTGGGATGCGCGGTATCAATTGCAGGCAATTATTAATATCAACTTTAAGGCTTTTTAAATGACGGTTATTAACCCCAATGATCCCCGCACCCACAGAAACTGCCCTCTCCAACTCATTTTCATCATGCACTTCAACAAGACAGTCTAACCCCAAATGGGCCGCTGTCATCATCAAATCTTTTAATTGGCTGTCTTCAAGCATCGCCACAATCAACAAAACCGCAGAAGCCCCATGAAAACGGCCTTCATATATCTGATATTCATGGACAATAAAATCTTTCATCAAAAGCGGTACGGGACAATGTTTACTGATTTCTTCAAGGTAAGCAAACTTGCCTAAAAAATATTTCTCCTCAGTCAACACAGAGATAGCCGCAGCCTTGCTTTTAACATAAATATCAGCAATTTGAAGGGCATTAAAATCTTCCCGGAGTAAACCCGCAGAGGGCGATGCTTTTTTGACCTCTGCAATCAGGTTCACTTGACCTTGTTTTGAAATAGCTTTCTTAAAGAGTTCATACCTGGTTTCATTCTGGGGCTTTAAATTTTTCATTAAATTTTCATAATAGGCCTTTTTGCCCTTTAAAGCCTCTAATTTCTCAACAGCGATGGATTTTAAAAAATCAACCCCTTGCACAGGTAAACTCCTTTAAATCTTCTAACTTTTTCAAGGCCCTCTTGGCATCAATAGCCTCATGAGCTTTATCCATCCCGTCCTTGATATCATCCACAACCCCTGCGGCATAAAGGCAGAAGGCGGCATTAATAACCACAATATCACGCCTTGGTCCTTTAACCCCATTAAGTATATCATGCACTATCCGGGCATTGCACAGGGCATCACCACCAGACAAGTCATCAATCACCGCACGCTTTATCCCTAATTCCTCAGGATCAAAATCATAGGCAGATATCTCCTGGCCATCAAATTCGCAAACACAGGTCTTTGCTGTTGTTGTTATCTCATCCAAACCATCATGGCCATGCACCACAAGGGCGCGTTGTAACCCCAAATTCTTTAAGACTTCGGCCAAGGGTTTTACTAAATCACGGCTAAAAACGCCCATCATCTGGCAGGTGGCATTGGCAGGATTAGTCAGCGGGCCTAAGACATTAAAAATGGTCTTGACCCCTAATTCTTGACGCGCTAAGGCCACGTTTTTCATGGCAGGATGAAGACGCTGGGCAAATAAAAAAGCCAGACCTATCTTATCCAAACACTCACCTAAATATTTTTCCTCCATCTGAAGATTAACCCCTAAAGCTTCCAAAACATCCGCGCTTCCACAACGGCTTGAAACTGCCCGGTTGCCATGCTTGGCCACAGCCACCCCGCAGGCTGCAGTCACAATAGCCACAACGGTGGAGATATTAAACGTGCCCCTATGATCCCCGCCAGTGCCGCAGGTGTCTAAAATAACCTGATGATGGGATTTAACAGGAATAACAAACTTGCGCATGATGCGCGCCGAGGCGGTGATTTCTTCAACGGTCGGGCCCTTTTTGTTCAGGGCCAATAAAAATCTCTTTAAATCAGCTAAAGGCGCTTTGCCTTTCATGATAAGGTCCATCACAACAGCAATTTCATGGTCGCTTAAATTATGACCTTCTTCAACCTTTAAAATATAATCACGCATCATAGTTTTAAGAAATTCTTGAGGATATTCATCCCTTGCTTGGTCAAAATGGATTCTGGATGAAATTGAACCCCGTACACAGGATAGGTCTTATGTGCAACACCCATGATTTCGCCGTCATCAGTAGTGACGGCAGTAACCTTTAAACAGCTTGGCACATGTTTAGGGTCTATGACTAAAGAATGATAACGGGTGGCTTCAAATGGGTTGGGAAGTTTTTGAAATATCCCTACTCCATTATGTTTAATCATCGATGTTTTGCCATGCATCAGGTGTTTGGCATTGATAATCTTGCCCCCAAAGGCATAACCTATGCCTTGATGACCTAGACAGACGCCTAAAATCGGGATTTGTGGGCCTAATTGTTTGATAATATCAATAGAAATACCAGCATCTTCAGGACGGCCTGGGCCTGGGGAAATGACTATTTTTTCCGGTTTCAGGGCACGTATTTCATCAATAGTCAACGCGTCATTACGGAAGACCTCAACCTTTTCTTTCAGCTCGCCAAAATACTGGACGAGATTATAGGTAAAAGAATCATAATTATCTATCATTAAAATCATATTATTCCTTCTCCCTATAAACCTTTGCCCCTATACCTGACAATTTACCGTCTAAATCTTCATAGCCGCGGTCAAGATGGTAAATACGATGGATTTCTGTCTTGCCGCGCGACACTAGACCTGCAATCACAAGGGCTGCCGATGCCCTTAAGTCAGAGGCCATAACAGGCGCGCCATACAGCTGCTTGACCCCCTCGATAATAGCAACACCGGCATCCCTGCGGATTTGGGCACCCATACGGTTTAATTCCGCTATATGCATAAAACGATCTGGGAAAACCCTGTCTGTAATAATACTAACACCTGGCGTTATCGCCATCAAGGCCATATACTGCGCCTGTAAATCCGTCGGGAATCCTGGATGCGGATGTGTCACAATATTGGCAGGACGCAAGGTTTTCTTGACCTTGACCCTCACATCAGAACCATCACGGGTCACCTCAACACCAATAGAATGCAATTTGTCAATCAGGGCCAATAAATGCGTATAATTCGCCTCCTTGACTAAGATATCACTTTTTGCTGCTGCTGCCAAAAGCAAAAAAGTCCCTGCCTCTATACGGTCTGAACCCATTTTATAACTTGTCCCATTTAACTTACGCACCCCATTGATAACAATCCTTGGAGTCCCATGACCCTGTATTTTAGCGCCCATCGCACTTAAGAAATTACCTAAGTCTTCCACCTCTGGCTCACAGGCTGCGGATTCAATCACCGTCTCACCATGGGCCAAAACAGCAGCCATCATCACATTGGCGGTGGCTAGAACTGACGAACCAAAGGTGCCGCCTAAATACATCTGGGTCCCCTTTAATTTATTGGTCTGGGCTAAAACATAACCTGCATCAATATCAGCCTTGACCCCTAAGGACATGATACCCTTCATATGTAAATCAATAGGACGCACGCCAATAACACAACCACCTGGCATCGAGACCTTCGCTTTACCTAATTTTGCTAACAAAGGACCTAAAACACAAAATGAGCCGCGCATGGTGGAAACTAATTTATAATCTGCAATATGATTTTTAACACTGCCTGAAATGGTGACCTTTTGAGGAGTCATTTCTACTGTTTTGCCAAGAGAACGCAATAATTTGCACATGGTCATGGTATCGCGTAACCTGGGGACATTTCTTATCTCACAAATCCCGTCCGTCAATAAGGTTGCGGCTAAAATAGGCAAGGTCGCGTTTTTGGAGCCACTGACCTTGATTTCACCTTTTAAGGGTTTGCCCCCTTCGATAATAAATTTTTCCATTATTTATTCCTCGATTTCTAATCTTTAATAATTTCTACAGTAGAGACTCCATTAATGGCGTCTCTACAGAAGACCTCGTTTAGGGCTTGAGACTGCCCGTCGTCAAATTCTATCATAAGGCATCCTCCCTTTCTTAGCAAGTGTGGAGTCAATTTTATTTGTCATGAAACACAAAAGTTGTTGATCACCTCCAAAATTATGTTTACAGTAGTTTTTATGCCTGATTGGAAGAAACATTTTAAAAACAAGCCCTATATCGCCGTCTGGGCGTTTTTTATAGCCCTGCTTATTATCGGTCTTGCCATTTTTAAAGATTACGGTGTTCACGCGGATGAGTACAACAATCAAAAGTTCGGACGCCGCTGGACAGATTATGTTTCCATGGTTGTAAAGGCTCGGTCATTGTCCGTCCCTCTTTGCAAATTTCCTGCTGGCCATGACCTTATTCATGGCCCAGCCTTCGAAATCTTTTTAACATCCCTGACAGATGCCTTTCTCTTGAAAGATACGAGGAAAATTCTGTTTATACGCCATCTGGCTGTCTTTCTGTTATTTTATATCGGTGTGGTATTTTTTTATTTTCTTTGCCTGAAGCATTTTCAAAGCTGGCAGTTAGCGCTTTTGGGGTGCGTTTTTCTCGTCTTAAGCCCGCGGATATTCGCTGACGCTTTTTATAACAGTGTGGATATCCCTCTGTTGGCCTTCTTTATCATAGCCACATTTACCATGCTCCAGATGCTGGAAGAAAAAACAGCACTATCAACAGCTCTCCACGCTTTGACCTGTTCAATCCTTGTCAATATCCGTCTCATAGGCTTTCTTCTGCCTGTCTTGACAGTAATCTTTATCCGCCTGCAAATAAAGCATACGCTGGACACTCGTCATAAAATGGCCATTTTAAAGACGCTTATTGGATGGGCGGTCCTGTTTGGAGGATTAACCTTTCTTTTTAACCCTCTCCTGTGGTCAGATCCGCTGCTTAACTTTTTTAACCTTATCGAGAATACAGCTAATTTCAACAAACCTGACAGCTTTGCCAATTGGGCTTACGCGCCTGTCTGGATCACGGTCTCAACACCTTTGTTGTATAGCGCCTTTTTTTTATACGGGCTTGTTGTGGTGACAAAATCATTTGCGCAACGCACCGTGCTTTCTTTTTCAGCCAAACAAAACAGCATCCTTTTTTTGATCTGTTTTTCCTTACCCCTTATCATAAGTACAGGCCGTATCTATAATGGCTGGCGGCACATTTATTTCATTTATCCCTTTTTTATAATTCTGGCCATCATGGGCCTTCAGGATGCATGGCAGAATAGTAGCAGGACCTTAAGGATGGTGATCGTGGCTGCCCTATCCTTGAGCCTTGGATGTACGGCTCTTTTTATGGTCAAGAACCATCCTTATCAGAACCTTTATTTCAATCGGCTGGCCGGAACGAATGCCTCACAGATTACCCAAAGGTTTGCACTGGACTATTGGGGCCTGTCCTTTCGCAAAGGCCTGGAATATATCCTCAAGACGGATAAGAGTCCGATTATCCCGGTTTCTTTCGGGCTGAATGTCTTTGGAATAAATAACATAGCCATCCTTCCACCAGAAGACAAAAAAAGGCTGGTCTTGACAGACAAGGGACAGGCTACATATTTTCTAACAAACAACGAGGAAAAAGAGACTTTCTATTGCGCGGGCCATGAATATTATTCGATCAGGTTAGATGGAATGAAGGTTTTGACCATCTGCAAAAAATGACCCTCTCTCGTCCTGCTAAATCCTTGATAATTTCTATACTAGGGACGCCATTTCTGGCGTCTCTGCAAACAATCTTTTTTAGGGCTTCGGACTGCCCGTCGCCAAATTCCATCATCAGGCATCCACCTTTTCGTAGTAAATATGGGGTCCATTTTATAATAGCGCGGTAGAAATCCAATCCATCCTCTCCACCATCAAGCGCTAGACCAGGCTCTTTTTGCACATCTTGCGGCAGGCTGCTCATTTGGCCTGAAGGTATATACGGAGGATTTGAGATTATCAAATCAAATGAGACTGGACCTAGAATCTTGGCTAAATCCTCTTTTAAGATATCTGCTTTGATGAATTTAATTCTATCATCAACACCATGCTTTTTCGCATTGCACTTGGCCACATCTAACGCTTGAGAAGATATATCAATACTGATAACATGCGCTGCTGGAACAAATTTGGCCAAGGCAATCGCTATGTTGCCTGAACCTGTGCCAAGGTCTAAGATATTCACCTTCTGCAACTCCCCCTGAATCTTAATCGCTTGCTCAACCAGCTGTTCCGTCTCTGGTCTTGGCACTAACACAGACGAATTAACACTCAATTCTAAACCCATAAAATCCCAAACACCCAAAATATACTGCAAAGGCTCACCCGCCAATCGACGAGCCTTAAAATCTTCAAACTGTTTTTGTTGTTGTGAATTAAGGGTTTTTGATTTTAGATACAATTCACTCCGGGAACAATTTAATAGATGAGTTAATATCAATTCATCTTCAGTCATAAATATCAAATCTCATTTAATTAAAGAGAAGACATGGCCTTTGAAAAAAAAGAGCCCTGTTTTACCTTTGAATTAGAACTCCCCCTAACCCCCTCTTTAATCGCTTCGCAAAGAGGGGGAATATTAAAAATTATTGATTAGCAGAGGTGTCTTTTAATTCTTTTTCTGCGGCCATGAGGGCGTTTGTTAGTTCATCCATATCACCGTTTAAAATGCTTTCTAGTTGATGGCTTGTAAAACCAATACGGTGATCCGTGACCCTTCGGTCTGGAAAATTATAGGTGCGGATTTTTTCACTCCTGTCCCCAGACCCCACCTGAGACTTACGTAAAGCAGACTCTTTTTGAAAAGCCTCTTGCTGCATATGGTCTAATATCCTCGCACGTAAAATACGCATGGCCTTGGCGCGGTTTTTAAGCTGGGAACGCTCATCCTGGCACACCACCACGGTGCCTGTCGGTAAATGGGTGATCCGCACCGCAGAGTCAGTGGTATTAACAGACTGGCCGCCAGGCCCTGAGGAACGGTACACATCAATTTTTAAATCTTTAGGGTTTATTTCCAAATCAATTTCTTCAGGTTCAAATAAAATGGCCACGGTCACCGCAGAGGTGTGGATACGGCCCGAAGCTTCAGTGGTGGGGACCCGCTGAACTCGATGCGTGCCGCTTTCCCATTTAAGCCGCTTGGAACACTCTTTGCCGCTTAAAGAAAAAATGACCTCTTTGACACCACCCGCTTCTGTATCCGCATAGGCCATCAACTCTAATTTCCATGCCTTTAGATCCGCGTATTTGGTGTACATGCGGTAGAGATCAGCAGCAAAAAGACTGGCTTCAAGACCGCCGGTTCCTGCCCTTATTTCAATGATGATGTCCTTGTCTGGTTCATTCTTGGAAGGGTCAAAATAATCACTGATTTGAGTTGTTAATTCTTTTAATCTGGGCTCTAACTCTGCCAGCTCGCTTTGGGCCATCTCTTTTAATTCATTATCAGACTTGGATTTTAGAATCTCGTCCAACTCTTTAATTTGGCTTAATGTTTTTTGATACGAACGATAGACAGAAAGGATCTCACCCAGCGCAGAAAATTCCTTGGCGAGCTTTCCATATTGACTGGAATCAGATAACACCTTCTCATCTGCTAAAAGACCTTCCAGCTCAATGGACCTTGTTTGGGCTTTTAAAAGCTTTGTTTCATCACTTGGACTTAGCATAACGTTTATTGAAACGTTCGATACGTCCAGCAGTGTCCACAAACTTCTTGGCACCTGTGAAGAAAGGATGGCATTGAGAACATATTTCAACACGGATCAACTTCTTGGTGGCACGTGTATGAATCACATTCCCGCAAGCACAGGTAACAGTGGCTTCTTCATAGGATGGATGGATATTGGATTTCATTGGTTTTTTCTCCTTAATAACTTTAGAAGTCAACAGGCTCCTTCTGTTGCTTATTGATGAACTCCCCCTAACCCCCTCTTTAAAAAAAGAGGAGGAATCTAACGGGTAGAACACAATTTATGGTTAAAATAAAGTGGATATAATAGCTTATTTATTCATATTTTGCAAGAAATCTGAATTTGTCTTAAATTTAGATATCTTGTCTATCAATAGCTCCATGGCTTCTGCTGAATTTAGATCATTAAAGGCCTTGCGTAAAAGCCAGGCCCTTTGCAAATCACCTTCAGGCACCAATAACTCCTCATGACGCGTATTAGAACGCTTAATATCAATAGCAGGATATATACGGCGTTGGAAGAGGTTCCTATCCAGCTGCAATTCCATGTTACCTGTACCCTTAAACTCTTCAAAAATAACCTCATCCATACGGCTTCCTGTATCAACCAGGGAGGTCGCGATAATAGTCAAGGAACCTCCTTCTTCTATATTACGCGCAGCCCCAAAGAAACGCTTGGGCTTATGCAAGGCGTTTGAATCAACACCACCTGAAAGGATCTTGCCTGAATGCGGGACCACTGTATTATAAGCACGCGCCAGACGCGTGATACTATCCAATAAAATAACAACGTCGCGTTTATGCTCAACCAAACGCTTGGCTTTTTCAATAACAACCTCTGCAATCTGAACGTGACGCTCAGCCGGCTCATCAAAGGTGGAGGCGATGACCTCACCCTTCACAGACCTTTGCATGTCCGTCACTTCCTCTGGACGCTCATCAATCAAAAGAACAAGCAGGATAACTTCAGGATGATTATGCACAATGGCATTGGCCATCTTTTGCATCAACACAGTTTTGCCGCTATAAGGCGGGGCCACAATCAAGGCACGCTGTCCTTTTCCAATAGGGGTCAATAAATTAATAATGCGTGTGGAAACCTCTTGCTGGGTTGTTTCAAGATTTAAGCGTTCCTTTGGATAAAGCGGGGTTAAGTTATCAAAGAAAATCTTGTCTTTGCACTTCTCTGGATTTTCAAAATTAACAGCCTCCACCTTTAAAAGGGCAAAATACTTCTCCCCTTCTTTCGGGGGACGTATCTGGCCTGAAACAGTGTCTCCTGTCTTTAGATCAAAACGACGGATTTGTGACGGAGAAATATAGATATCATCAGGACAGGGCAAATAATTATATTTAGCGCTTCTGAGGAAACCGAAACCTTCAGACAAAATTTCCAAGGTCCCTTCCCCAAACATCAAACCTTCTTTTTCAGCCTGGACCTGCAGGATTTTAAACATCAAATCCTGTTTCTTCATGGCTGAGGCGCCTTGTATGTCCATGTTGTGGGCAAGCTTGGAGAGCTCGGTCATCTTCATTTCCTTAAGCTGCTCTATGTGGACTGTTTTGCCTTGAGGATTGGCTGGCTTATAATCACCATTCCCATTCTCTTTCATATCGTCTTTTTCTTGTCTTGATTCACCCCTGCTCATCGATTTCTCCTTGTTGTTCTTTTTTCTAACCTTGCTATAATCGCCTTAACTTGTAAAGATGTGTCTTTAAGATCCCGGCTGTTGTCTATCACTATATCTGCCCGCTCACATTTTTCCTTTAAAGGCATTTGATTTTTAATACGACTCATGATTTGGCTTTTGGAAAGCTTTAAACGTTTTTGAATACGCTTTATCTGATCCGCACGCCTGGCCTTCACTACAATATTAGTATCAGTGATTCTGTCCCACTTGGATTCAAATAACAACGGTACATCTAATATGACAAAAGGTTCGTCTTTATATTGGGATATCTGACTCTTAATGACTTTGAGTGCCTCAGGATATAATATATTGGTGAGTTTCAGTAATTCACGCGGATTATTAAAAACAATCTTTGCCAAAGCCAAACGGTCTACCTTAAGCGGTTTAAGTATAACACCTGGAAAAACTTTTGCCACTTTTTTTACACATTTTTTTCCAGGAGCCAATAATTCACGCGTTATTTCATCAGCATCAATAACAGGAAATCCTTGCCTGGCAAACATCGCTGCCACTGTCGTTTTCCCGCTTCCAAAGCCGCCTGTTAATCCTATGATGTGCATTGTTGATAAACCCTTACATAATCCTTGGCAGATTTTTCCCATGAATAACGGTAAAGTGAAACCTGATGACGTAAATCATCCATGAGGGATTCTATCTGGTAAACCTTAAACGACTCAACGAGCGCTCGCATCAGAGACGCTTTGTTGTATTCGGTAAATATAAAACCATTCCCTATCCGATGAATGGGATCATATAAATGAATCGTATCCGCAAGCCCGCCTGTTTTATGAACAATGGGAATGGCCGCATAACGAAGCGCTATCATCTGCCCTAAACCACAGGGCTCATAAACTGACGGCATTAAGAAAAAATCTGAAGCTGCATAAGTTTTATGGGCAAGGCCCTCATCAAACCTTAGGATTTTGCCAATACGTTGAGGATGTTTAGAGCTGGCAGCCTCAATCATGCGATGATATTTCTCATCACCCATACCGGCAAAAACAATTTGACCGCCAAGGGCCACGATATCATCCAAACACTCCATGATCAAATCCACTCCCTTTTGCAGGCACAGCCTGCCCACAAAACCAAAAAGGGGCAGGTCCCCTTGAGAAGGTAATCCCAAAAAAGATAACAGGGATTGCTTATTCTTTAATTTTTTTTCTTTTTGATTGAACACATTAAAAGGGAATTCCAAAAATGGATCATCTGCCGGATCCCATGCCTCGTAATCCAAGCCATTTAAAATACCATAAATGTCCCCTGCCCGATTACGTAAAACCCCGTCAAGATTGCAGCCTAAGGACTTGCTTTGGATTTCTTTGGCGTACTGCGGGGAAACGGTTGTAATCGCATCCGCAAAAATTATACCGCCTTTGAGCATGTTTATCTGATCGTAGAATTCAACGCCTTGATGATGAAAAACATTGGCCCTTATCCCTAATTTTTCATACTGATATTTTGGAAAAACGCCTTGATACGCCAAATTATGGATGGTCAAAACAGATCGTGTTTTACTAAAAAAAGGATCGTGCTGATAATTTGTTTTTAATAAAATAGGAAGCAAAGAGGTATGCCAGTCATGCCCATGGATAATGTCCGGCTCAAAATTAATCTCTTTTAAAATCCTGAAACATTCATGACAAAGGAAGGCAAAACGTTCCAGGTTATCCTTATATTCTCCCCCCTTGTCCCCATATAAACCTTCTCTATCAAAATAGTGGTGGTGCTGGACTAAGAATACCCTCACATTCTCACCGATACGGACAATAGAGCCAGGTGTCTGAATATTGGATATTTTATAGCCTGGAGTAATCACAACAACCTCATGGCCCAGTTTTTCCAAGGCCAGCGGCAAGGCCCCGCAAACATCAGCGAGTCCGCCGGTCTTGGCAAAGGGGAAAACCTCTGAGGCGCAAAAGACAATTTTCATGAATCAACCTCTTGCATATCCAGCCAATTGGGGCCTGCTTTAATGGATACGGTTAAGGGAATTGTATTTGAGTCTCCCATGACCCCTTCCATTTCTTTCCTGACTAAGGAGACCATGGTTTTTATTTCTGCCTGAGGCACATCAAACACAAGCTCATCATGCACCGTCATTGTCATGGTTGAAGATAATTTTTGTGTGGCTAATGCATTGCTGATTTTAACCATAGCGATTTTAATGATGTCCGCAGCTGTTCCTTGCATGGGTGCGTTAATCGCTTGACGCTCTGCAAACTGGCGTAAGCCTAAATTACGGTTATGGATATCTGGCAAATAACGCCTTCTTCCATATAAAGTCGACACATACCCTAAATCCCTTGCCTTTTGAATTTCACCATCCAGAAACTCCCTGACCTTAGGGTATCGTAAAAAATACTTATCAATAAAATCCTGGGCCTGCGAGACAGGCACATCCAAATCCTTGGCTAAACCATAAGCGCTCATGCCATAAATGATACCAAAATTGATCCGCTTGGCCGCATAACGCATTTTTTCATCCACCATATCTTCAGGCACCTCAAACATTAAAGAGGCTGTATAACGATGCACGTCACCTTGACCCTTACAGGCTTTCTGAAGCGCCTCATCTTGCGCAAGCAGGGCCAATATCCTTAATTCAATTTGAGAATAATCCGCGGACAATAAAACATGGCCTTCCTGATAAGGAACAAAAGCCCGACGGATAAGCTGGCCTAAATCAGTCCTGATAGGGATATTCTGTAAATTAGGATCATTCGAACTCAAACGACCCGTTTGGGCCCCCACTTGATTAAAGGTGGCATGTAAACGCCCTGTCTTATCCACCAATAAAGGCAAGGCATCAAGATAGGTCGATTTTAATTTTGCCAACTGCCTGTATTCTAAAATACGGGCTGGCAATGGGTGCTTTGAAGAAAGCTTTGTTAAGACCTCTTCATTGGTGGAATATCCGGTCTTGTTTTTTTTGACCACTGGTAATTTCAAGCGAGAAAAAAGGATTTCACTTAATTGTTTTGGAGAATTGATATTAAAATGACTGCCCGCCAACTCAAACAAGATTTCTTCTAATTGGGACATCTTGGCCTGGCACTCCTTGGAGAGACGTTCTAACACGGACACCTCCAAGCTAACCCCATGAGACTCCATCTCAAAAAGGATCTTGGACAAAGGCATCTCGACTTCATAAAAAAGAAATTCCAGTTGTTGTTCTTTGAGTAACTGCTTTTGAATTTCGTATAATTCCTTTAAACCCTCCTCACTTAAACGCAAGCCTGGCATATCGTATTGACCCGTTGCAGAATCAGCCAATAAATAATCCGCAATAAAAATATCGAACACCTGGTCATTGTCCGATACAGACAAAAAACCTTCTTTTAGCAATGACTTATAATCATAAACTATCAACAGGGGTTTATCGTCAACGGTTATAGTTACGCAATTTTTTTGAACTGGATTCCCGCTTTCGCGGGAATGACAGGTTCCTTCGGAGTGACAGGTTTCGTTGGTGTGACAAACTTGGTATTCCTGGGCTAATTTTCGGAATTCTAATTCATTAAAAATGGTGAATAATTTGTGACGATCAGGCTCTGGGAAAGCCATATCATCGAGATCAATTTCCAAAGGCACCTTTTGTTCGAGGGTCACTAATTCTTTGCTTAATATCGCCTCATTTTTACCAGCCAACAACTTTTCCCTTAAACTCACAGGCGACACCTCATCCAAATGTTCATAGATGCCTTCTAAGGATTGGAATTGGCTGATAAGTTTACAGGCCCCCTTTTGGCCAATACCTTTAACACCCGGCACATTATCTGAAGCATCTCCAATAAGGCTTAAGTAATCCACCATCTGGCTTGGGGCCACGCCAAATTTCTCTTCAATTTCCTTTATCCCCATCACTTCTTCTTGACGGGAATTGTATAATTGGATATGTTTATCCACGATTTGGGCCATGTCCTTATCATCACTGACAATAAACACATCCACATCACCGCCCGCGAAACGACGGCTTAGTGTCGCCATCAGATCATCAGCCTCATAACCCTCTTTTTCAAAGATTAAGAAACCATAGGCACTGACAATATCCCGAATAAGACCCATCTGAGGACGCAAGTCATCAGGCATGGCCTGGCGTTGAATCTTATACTCAGGAAATTTTTCATGACGAAACGTCTTTTTACTCACATCAAAACAAACCCCGATATGGGTTGGTTTATGATCACTTAATATCTTTCGTAAAATTTGACAAAAACCAAAAACAGCATTGGTGGGCATGCCTTTGGAATTCTTTAAGGCTTTGACCGCGTAAAAAGCACGGTAACAGAGCGCATGAGCATCGATGAGGAAAACTCGCTTGGACATAAAACTTTAAAAAGAACTCCCCCTAGCCCCCTCTTTAAAAAAAGAGGGGGAAAAATAAAATTAAAGGATTGCTTCTTCCTTGCCGGTGATGGCCTCTTGGTTTGAGAGAACACCTAATAGACGTTCATTGTCCTCTGGCGCATTAAAGAGGACCAAACCTGATAAATGATCATCCTTGGCAAAAATCTTTTTGTAGGTATTCGGCGGACCACTGTATTTTAAATATTCCCTGCCCCCTTCCAGTAATTTGGTCCAACCCGCGAAAAATCCATTCATCACATTAAGACCAAAGGTTTCTGGCATAAAGGGCATGACAGGCGGCTTGAAACAAGCCTCCAGGCATATCTTGTCATTTTCTTCCAATTGAGGATCTGAGAGCATCCTTAAATCCATCCTTGCCTCATCTATAATAACGCTATCACAGGCCAGGACCTTGCCTGATTTTAACTTGACCGCCTTAACCTGGGCATCACCTAAAATTTCCTCAATCACGCTTTCTGAAAGGACCCGAATCTTGTTCTCCTCCAAGATTTGTTTAAGCAATAAGCCGGTTTCCTCATCAAAGAAATCCGGCAAAAGACCAGGGGTTGACGAAAGGACGGTGACTTCTTTTTGTAATTGACATAAGGCAAAAGCCATATTCAAGCCTTGAATATTCGTCACTGGAATCATGAACGAATCCAAAAAGTTGATATCTTTTCTTAAGGCTTTCATGGAGGACAAAAGCCACGCGTCAAAGACACCTGATTTTTGAAGGCCCTTGATACCTGGTAAAATCAAACTCCCTGTATCAACTAAAACAAGCTTTTCATAGCTTATCTGCTTTTTTTGATCAGTTGTCAGATACCTGCGCTTGACGCTAATCCTTGCTATAGCTTCATTGGTGATTAGTTCAAGATGATAATCCAATAATAGCTCTTGAGCTTTTTTAAAAAGCTCTTTTTCAGTGGTAAGACCTGCTATAAAGGCTGGCAACAGCGCGCGGTCATAAGGCATCAGACCTTCTGTTGCAAAAAGAATTATCTCTGAGCTTTTATCTTGATTATAAATTTCTTTGATTCCATTAAAGACTTCCAGTGAATTTCCAAGAACAAGTGTTTTCATATAATTGAACGTTGTATTTTAAAGGCCTTGAGGGCGTTACTCATCAACATAACCGCAGTCACAGGCCCCACACCGCCGGGAACCGGGGTTATGTAGGAGGCCTTGGGACGGACAGACATAAAGTCCACATCCCCTACCAGCTTTCCATTAACTTGATTAATCCCCACATCAATCACAACAGCCCCTTCTTTTATCCAATCACCTTTCACCAATTCAGGCTTTCCTATCGCCGCGATGACCACATCCGCTTGCCTTGTCATGCTTGGCAGATCAATGGTTTTAGAATGACAAACAGTCACGGTCATGTCTTCCTTTAATAATAAAAGGGCCATGGGCTTGCCCACGATTTCAGAACGGCCGATAACAAGGGCCTTCTTTCCCTTTAATCCTATCCCTGATGACTTTAATAATTCCAAAGCAGCAGACGGCGTACACGGGAAAATCCCTTCTTCACCCAGCAACAGACGTCCAAAATTTAACACATTCATCCCTTCAATATCCTTTAAAGGAGTGATCGCATTGATGATCGTCTTAAAATCCATGTTGGCTGGTAATGGTTTATTAACAATGATGCCATGCACATCGTTATATCCGTTTAATTCATGGATTAACTTCAAGACATCCTTTTGACTGCTATGAAGATCAAATATTTTTAATTCATAATGGATGCCTACACTTTCCGCCGTTTTTTGCTGGGACGTGGCGTAAGAATAACTGGCGGGATCATCGCCTGTCACAATACTAAAAATACGAGGCACTTCATGGGTCAGAGATTTTAAAGAATGGATCTCTTCCATGAGCTTTTGTTTGCGCTCTTGGGCATACGCCTTGCCATCAAGGATTTGAGCATTCATGAATTGACCCTCACCATCACACGCGCCCCATAAAAAGCAGCTATTAAAAGCTCTAGAGACACTTCCAAATCGGACATCAAATACGGATTACCATATTGGGCCAGAGATTGTGTTAAACAAACCGCCTTATAACAGAGTTTACAAATTTCTTGGGGCACATCACGCGCTTCTCGGGCAGCCTTCTTTTTTGCTTGATTGTCTAAAACACGAGCCTGCACCAGCTTTAAATAAGCCTCACTATCAAGGCTTGTTAATTCAAGTAATCTTAAACGCATCACTTCACTTTGTTTTAAAATTTCTTTTAAACGTTTTTCCACAGCCTTGGTATTGGATTGGCGGCCTAACGAATACTGCGTCACCATGGAAATAAGACCCACAGCCATGGCTGCTGTATACGCTGCCACAGAACCGCCGCCTGGCACAGGTCTTTTTTGGGAAAGCTCTTCCAAATACGCTTGAAGGGTTTTATTTTTAAAATTAATTGTCATTGGGAATACTCTGAGCCAATTCCGAAGTAGTTTAATATTAACGGAAAGAAGGGGTTATTTCAAATTAAAAATAAAAAAGAATTCTTTACGGGGCGGACACAAGGTCCGCCCCGCTATCTTAAAATAAGGTGTTTGGATTGGCAGGCGCCATGCGGATTATGACGGGTATGGCTTCAGACAGGCCTTCTTGCTCAATCTGCGCGATAAGGGCCTTGTCCACGGTAATCCTCAGGCCGCCTTGAGCGTCCTTGGTCACGTGCATGGCCGCATCCTGTTGGCTTAAGTCGATACCACCCGTTGAACTCATCGCATGATCTAAACCCTTAATTAATTTAACGTAAATTTCATTTACCGGTATTGACTGATGATCTCTATTTAATAAACCTTTAACTTTTTCATATTCTCTTCTACTATTATATTCCTTTGCCTGAGCCCATAATGTATTCCAATATTCCTCTGCAATAAAACTCTGATACATCCTATTATTAATCATCGGTTCTTCTGGTTGATATATCTTTAAAATAGCATCAGGATTATTTTGCCCCCTATATGCTTGGGCACACCTCCATCGCGCTGTCCAATATTCCTCTGCAATGAGATTTTGATAAACCCGATTTCTTGGCATTTCATCAGTTGAAATAAACAAACCCGCAAATCCTGATGAATGCTGCCATTGCCTTACATCTTCCGCAAAGCTGCGTCCTTCAGATAAAATTCTACTCATTTGTTCCACAATAGTCTGCACATCCATCGTGGAGCCTCCTGATTGCCTTAAAACCACCTCTTCATTTAATTTCATTTGTTGGGACAATTCTCTTGCATAATCCCATCGACCCGCCCAATATTCTTCTGCAATAAAGCGCTGATAAACACCATTGACAGGCATATTATCTGTTGGGAAATACAAAGCCGCGATTCCCCTAAAATCCCTCGTCGTCCTTAATTCCTTGGCACGGTCCCATCGAC
>JADFXW010000080.1:0-3766 GCA_015233375.1 Candidatus Omnitrophota bacterium
CATTGCTCATGCTGTTATAGTCTTCATTAACCGTGGCCGCGCAAGAACTGCTATTAAAGAAAAGATTAACAAAGCCAGGGCTGCTATTGACTAAGTCTAACGCATATCCAGCCACTAACTTCGAATTGTAGATATTAAACTGTGGATTAGTGCTGCAAGAATTAGACCCGCTTAACCCAATCAAATCTGTGCAATTTCCGGAAATATCCGAATTAAGAAAATTCACAACAGCTCCATTGGTAGAAGCAAACACTGTTCCATTATTACCCCGGCATAATAACGGACTATACGCCGTCCCTGAAATGCTATACGGAGATAAAATAGCTTTAAATGGCGCTGTTGTCCAAACAGCGGCATTCCCTATCATTTGGCTATTTTCGATATTAGCGGAAGCCACGTTCAATTTTAAGGCCTCCCCATTCGAGCCTTCTGATCTGGACTTATATATATTGAAAGTCCCTGTACCATTACAATGAAGAAAATCAATGTTCGTTTTAAGGTTATATAAAAATTGAGAATTGGTAATGGTCCAATTCCCGCAAGAAGCATTGCCATTGTTTTGCATCATAAAACCACCACCTAATGCGCCGCAATTTTGATCACAACAATGGTGGTAGTTGGCTACATTCTTAATGTTTCCTGGATCAGGCATAGGATAATGCTCCCCGCAGCCCCCAAAAGCCCACACATCATTGGTTTGTGTGTTGTTCCCGCTGAATGTCATGTTCGGTCCATCTGTATGGAACCAGCCAGCGGCAATAAACCGGTCATTCGTGCTATTCCAATTAGCGACATTGCCGGGAAAATAGATGCTTGTGTGCGCCATCCCATGAATATACAAGTTTGCCGTCGTAATATTGGTGCCTTGCAGATAAATCCCGTTAGGGGCCCAAGGCCCATAAGGATACGTGCTTTGAACGCACACAGCAGGAAAACCATCCACCGTCCCATTCGGGTCTCCGCCCTGTTCAACGCACGCACTGTGTTGTGTTATCTCCACATTTTCTAAATCTAAATTCCCGCTATCAGCACTAAGGACTGACCAGACTCTTTGGGTCCCCCATAATTGAGGTTGATGGGCACCTGTTCCTTTAACAATCGTCAGTTGAGTCGGACTAATCCCCGCAGGGATGTTCCCTAAAGTACAGTCGTATGGATAAGCCGAAGAACAGCCGGGCGTTAAATTCTTTCCTGTATCATCATAACCTATTTCATATTGGGCTTGCGTCCCTGGATTTATATCACTGTCGCCACTGATATAAAGAGCATCTCCTTGTCCCATCACAGGGTTTTTCCCGGTGCATGGATTATTGCTGCCATTATTCCCGCACCCCCAACCCAAAACGTATCTGGGATGATTAAAAGCACATGGCTGATTAGTCCCTGAACCAGGATAAATGGCATTAGTTGTACCGGTACATTGAGTGGCATTACCACCACCGTCCCTTACGTACCAGGTAGTTGCGCAACTACTATCAGCCCAAAGAATAGATACACCCATCAAAACAAGGATACCTAAAATTATTTTTTTGATTTTCATATTATCCCTTTCCTTCGGGCCTAAAACATTAGGCATTGTCAGAAAAAAAATTATACTTTAACTTTCAAATACTCCTCTAGCCTGTTTTCGTGAAAAATTCTTTCTTGACTCAAAAAATGCATCTCCTCAGCAGTGTCTTCAAGAAAACATTTCAAACGCTCCTGATGATTGTCCATCGTATGGAACAAAGATTTATAAATGTCTGTCCTAAAAAAATTAAGATTGATGATAAGATTAATCACTTCTCTAAGAGTCAGGGATGAAGGCTTCCACTGCAACAAATATTGATTGACCTTGGTTTCTATGAGAACTTCACTGTCTTGAGCAAGTGAGAACATTTTTCTTAATTCCTCTTGATGATACCTCGCATGCTGTTCAAAATGCTGGCATTCTTTACGGATGACCTGATTATGCACAGACCAGGACAGGGCCTGATAACAGGTGGCCATGAGCACCTCAAGGCAAACAAGAAGCTCAAGCTGATGAAGGTCTACATATTTTCCAGGATGTTCTTGCTCTTGTCTTAAATGGGTTTGTTGATTCAAAGGATTATCCAAATTGACATCCTCCTGACGCCATAAATGGCGTCTCTACCAATAAATAATGATTTCACCGAGCATTTACATATATCCTTTTGACGTTTAATATGTAGCAACTTTCATGCCAATCATATAAGGTCAATCAGGAATATCAGAGGGATTTTAAATGGCTGGTGTCTATACTGTTACAGATACAAAAAAAATATAACTGGTCATGCAGGGCCAAAACATAAAAAACAAGAGGTTTTTCTGTTGAATTTTTTCTACATACTGTCTGTTTGGCCACAGTTTCATGGAAGAGAAAAGAACTTATTAAATTCTTCGATTTTTCGCGCTATAGCCTCGCGGCGCGCTATTAGAATATTCTGATCTTTCGTAAAATCTTCCATAGATCGGGCGATCGATAAATCCACCTTTAATAAACGCACACTATCGTTAAAAAATGTACTTCTGGTTTTATCCCACCCTTTTTCTTTCATGACCTTAAGGTCCGCGAAAAGAAGTTGTATATATTCATAATCTTCCATCCCATCACGAAAAATTTCGGCGCGCAAGGAAGCACAAGGTCCATGAGGGCCTGGATAAAATAACAGGCCGTTGGCATTCTGCTCCCATTTGGTATTATTAGCGTTTTTAAAAGGATTTTGATCTGGCCACCAGTTAACACACCAATACAAAAGACCTTTAATATCATATTTCCAGCACAGCCACGGCAATATCCGGTAATCCATGGATTCAAAATCCATGGCTAAATTGGCTGACCCATTATCCGAAGGGCCGGAGACATACATCCACATTTCTATACCCATTTTTTGCAAACGCCGCATTTTTGCTTCATCAAAATTATCAATATTAAAACACCAGATATCAATATCCTTGCCCCAATCAGGGAAATCATCTGGATTCCATAGGCCGTGATAACAAACCATGTTTTTAAGCCCAGGATAGGCACGGTGGACCATGGCCGCTATTTGGGCAACAAGAGGGTTGCCCATGTCCCCTTCATCCCATGTATAAATGTAGGTGTAGGAGAGCATTTGATTAAGCTTGAGATCTTCACCATATCCCTGATAAATCGGCAGGAGATCTTCAATTTCTTGTTTTGTTTTAGGCCAATTATTGTCAAATGTGCCGCCTTTTTTGCCGATAGCAAAATTATTAAGGCCATGGACCAGGTAACGGTCAACCCTCCCTAAATCCTCTTGAGACGAAGGATCAATGTTAAGAACAGGGTCCATCCGGTATTGAAGCATCATCATAATAAACTTTTCATTAAGATCGTCAATACGGGCTTGATAGGCCGCCTCTGGTTCATTTTCTGTCCTTGGATAAGGCTTTTTAGTCAGATACCCATAAAAATCAAACGCGGTTTTTAATTGACTTTGGACCGGAAGCTGGAAATTATAAACTTTAAGTGTTACAGGAATGCTCCAGGGAGCCATCCCATCAGCCTGAACAGTGATTGTTGTCTGGTACTGACCTGCCTTTGTTCCAGGAGGGACATACACCGTGACCCAAAATGGCTGGGTTGTACCAGCAGGCACATTTGTTTTTTGAGCGTCCAGCAGAGGATCTGGCCAATGCCCTACATACTTAACAGCATAGTATGGTTTGCGCGTTTCCACGTAACCGACAACCTTCCAGGAAACATGAGTTTGGTCTATCTTTTGCCCATCTTTTATATTAA
>JADFXW010000080.1:3848-5272 GCA_015233375.1 Candidatus Omnitrophota bacterium
TTGCACAATAACCTGAAAGGACTCGTATTCATTAGCCGCGGCTGATATTGAAGCTGATGATGAAAATCGAGGTTCCACAAGGGTTTTACCATCTTGAAAAACCCTGTCTAAACTGGAGGCCACAAAAATTTTTATGCTTGTGTGGTCCATAAAGGGAATATACCTTTGATCTTTATAAGTCAGATGAAATTCCCTTAATGGGGGGAGGACTTTTTTTAAAATTTTCTCACCAAGCCTGGCCCATAAAACTCCTGCCAATAAAACAACCAAAATAAGAAGAACTTTATTTGTAAGCATGGCGGGGCCCTTTTAATGTTATTTTCCAAACCTTCCCATTCAAGATGGAGGCAGCCCTGGCCAAGCCATAAACCACAAAAAGAAGCAGTAAAATAAAAAATTTATCCCATTCTTGCCTTTGCAAAAGAATTTTAATCGTCATAAGAAAAGGGATGACCAATAATCCTAAAATAGAAATTATCACTACGCTGGCTGTTCCTTTTGTTATCCACAGCACCATTCCTCCTAAAACACCTAAAACAAAAAACAGAGAAATCGCCCCAAAAATAAGGGCCTTGTTTAGTTCCATTTGAGGGAGTTTTCTAAAGAAACCTTGAACAACGCCCTCCCCTCTCCATTTTTCTTTAAAAAAGAACTGTTTTAAGGTCTTTGGGTTCCCCAGATGCTTGACAGCGAGACTCGGATGAGAGTATACCTCTCGACCTGTTTTGATAATACGCCGGCATATATCCACATCCTCATCCGTCATTAAATATTCGTCAAAGCCGCCAATCTGTTCAAAAACTTTCTTACTAATGGTCAAATCTCCGCTAGGGACCCAATCAATAGGGCCTGTTTGCTGGCGGCGAAGATCGGTTATCATGTCCCATGTTCTTTCAATAATGGTTGTGCTCTCAGGCAAGACGTACCAGCAGCCTACTGCCCCTACATTATCTAATTGTAATAAGGAAGAGGCACAAGAAAGCCACCCAGACGGGGCCAGGCAATCCGCATCAATAAAAGAAAATATGTTTCCCCGTGCTTGTTTGACCCCCCAATTTCTTAACGCGGAAATAGTGCCTCTGGTCTTAACCACAAACTTGACAGGATATTTCTTGATGATATCAACGGTTTTATCCAAAGAGCCGTTATCTAAAACAATAATTTCAAATTTGTCTTTAGGATAATCTTGCGCCAGCAAAGCCTCAAGGCATGGGCCTATGTATCGCTGGGCATTCAGGACAGGAATAATGATTGAAATAAAAGGCTGCTGTGTCATACAAACACTTTTTCGTAAATTTGTTTATATTGATGAAACATGTTCCGGGCACTATAAGAATTAGTCACATGGCGATACGCCTCTTGGACTAACTGCCCACGCCATTGCGGGTCTTTAATTAATTGAGTGAGTGCCCCTTCCACAGAAA
>JADFXW010000080.1:5286-7480 GCA_015233375.1 Candidatus Omnitrophota bacterium
CTCAATTAAAAGCCCATTCTTACCAGACTCAATAACTTCAGGCACAGCTCCGACATGGGTGGCCACAACAGCAACCTTGCAGGCCATGGCCTCCAAAATAGACATGGGCAGGCCCTCGGTGTAAGAAGCGTTCACCAGAATGTCGCAAATGCCGTAAATATCAGGCATATCATTGATAATGCCGGTCAGGATGACATGATGAGATAAATTTAAATTTTGGATCTGTTCTTCCAGCTCATTTCTCATAGGGCCATCTCCTACAACCAGCAATTTGACATTGGGGCATTTCTTGATAACTTGAGCCATTGCTTTAAGAAGGACCTCATGGCCTTTTTCAGGGGACAGGCGGCCGACAATGGCAATCACCGTGTCATTCAAGTCCCGTTTAAACCGGGAATTATGTAAACGGCGTGAGAATTTCTCAAGATCAATACCATTAGGAATAACACTCAAACGCTCTGAAGATAACCCTCTTTTCAAAAGTTGCTGATAACCAGGCTTAGACACACAAATAATATGGCCGGTTAATTTTAAAATTAACGCATCGATTTTTTCATACAGGCGTAATTTGGCATCTGTCCCTGTCCATCCATGAACAGTCGCAACCCACTTTTTGCGGCTCAAACAGGCAGCCAGGCCCCCAATAAGATTTGATTTATAGTTGTGGGTGTGAATAATGTCGATACTGTTCTGACGGGCAAAATCAGCTATTTGTTTGATGGTGTTCAAATCAATACGGCCTGAGGATTCAAATACCGCGGTATGGATATTCCTTTTCCTAGCTTCATCAATAATTTCCAGATGGGAGTTATGCTGATTATTCAAAGCCCCTATGACAGGCGTCACGCCCTCTGAGAAACCCGCCAAATTCAGCATCACCTGCTCTGCCCCAAAAATGCCATTGCTGCTGACTAAATGCAAGACCTTCCTTTCAAAAAGCTTCCTATACGCCCCCAGCATGGCCTGCATCGAGAACTTTTCCTGGACCAAAAGAAGGCTGTGCTTCCCATAAGCCTCGCGTTTTGTTTTATCAACAAGCAGGCGTATCAGGGCTTCCGAGAGTTGCTCGATATTCTCTTTTTCAACCAAAAGGCCATTGACCCCATGCTCAATAAGTTCAGGGTTGCCGCCGACATTGGTTGCAATGACCGCAAGCCCAAAAGCCATGTATTCCAGGATGGCATTGGACATCCCTTCACTTAAAGACGGCAAAACCCCGATATCCGCCAGGGCCAGTAATTTGGGAACATCCTTGCGTTGTCCTAAAAACAAAACCTGATAATTGATTCCCCTGTGTTTAACCAGGTTTTGCATCTCTCCATTTAATTTATCTTGACCAACCAGTACCAGTTTAGCATTAGGGAAACGCGGGGCTATCCTGGCAAAAGCTTCAATTAAATACTTATGGCCTTTGACAGGGTGCAAATTAGCCACATGCATGACAACCGTGTCTTGAGCCCCCAATCCCAGTTGTTCTCTGTTTTGAGCGCTATCAAGAACGCTTGGGGCGGGATCCACTCCATTATAAATAACCTGAATTTTATCGGCACAAACGCCCTCCATCTCTATAATCATTTGCTTGACTGTTGCGGTGACCGCAACAATCTTATGGACCCACGGATTAATCATCCTGTAGACCATGACATGAAACTGATGGCGCCAGAATCCCATGTCCCTGCGGTTGGAAATGATGGTCCCCACAGAGGCCAAATGCCCCCAGAATGTCCCCCAAATATCAGATCCAAAATGATAGGTCATCATGACATCAATCGAATGCCGGCGAAGAAAAAACAGGAATTTAATTCCCTGAAAAAAACCAGATAAACCATAAATACGATTCACACGAAAGACTTTAAGTTGACAGTCAATGGATTGAATCAAGGAGGCGGATGTTCTTGGGCCTGCCTCCATACTGGCGATATAAACATTGTATTGGGTTTTAGGCAGGCGACGGGCCAATTCAAAAATTTGTTTTTCCGCGCCACCGGTAATATCACCTAAACAATCAGTCAGAAGCACTATATTAATTTTACGTACAATTCCATCCATAGCTGTCCTATAAATCGTAATAACGGATTTTTTTCTCTCTCTGTGGTTTTTCAACCTCACTGTTTTGTATGACAGGTTTAACCTGTGACAAAATACTAAAGCGCGCCACCAGGCCTGCGAAAATCGACAGATAGGCGCTTAACTC
>JADFXW010000081.1 GCA_015233375.1 Candidatus Omnitrophota bacterium
ACTTGTCTCTTCCAAGCCTTCCACTAACTGTTCATCATCCTTGGTGCCCAAGGTGACTATCCCTAAGCTCTGTGTCTGCCCGCGTGTGAACAAGGCTGAACCATGGGTGCGAGGCAATACCCCTACCTCACAGTCAATAGGACGAATATCTTTTAAACCACGACCATCAGCACGGACGCCTTTATCAAAAACATTATTTCTGATAACCTCATATTGTAAAGACTCAAACTGGGCTGCCACATCATGAACACTTATTTCATGATCTTCTGTATTAAAAGAAGCATAAGGAGTTAAGTCTCCTGTGAGTTTTTCAAATATAGCATTAACAGCCGCTTCACGCTTTAATTTATCAGCGATCTTGGTATACGCCTCATTTAAGGGGCCCAAGGCTTCCTTACGCACAAAATCAACAAATGCAGGGTTAACAACCTGTAAAGGAATTTGAATTTTTGGTTTGCCCACTTCTTTAGCTAATTGGATTTGGGCCTTCTTGACCGCTTCCAATTCCTTGACAGCCAATTTAAAACCTTCCATCACACGGGCATCAGGGACCTCATTGGCCTCACCCTCAATCATGATAATCCCCTCACCCCATCCCGCCACAACCAAATCCATGGTGTTATTCTCTTTACGGGCCAAAAAAGTAGGATTAGCCACTAACTGGCCATTCAGTTCACAAATGCGTACAGCACCTATTGGTCCATCAAACGGGATATCTGAAATCATTAACGCTGCAGAGGCCCCTATCATGGATAAGATATCAGGGTCATTTTCACCATCATGGCTTAAAACGGACGCCACCACCTGGACCTCATTAAAACATCCTGCCGGGAATAAAGGACGGATGGAACGGTCAATTAAACGGGACACTAAAATTTCACGTTCGGTAGACCTTCCTTCACGTTTAAAAAATCCGCCTGGGATTTTACCTGCGGAATATGTTTTTTCTTGATATTCAACCGTTAAAGGGAAAAAATCAGTACCCTCTTTTGGTCTTTTAGCCATACAAACAGCCACCAATACCACGGTGCCACCGGCTGTAACAGTGACCGCCCCGCTGGCTTGTTTAGCGATTTTACCTGTTTCAATAATAAGATTGGAATTCCCGAAGGGAACTTCCACGCGAGTTGATGCCATATTAAAACCCTTTCCAAATAATTTTTTGATATTTTTTATAAAAAATAAAAATTCAAAAATTATTTACGTAGATCAAGTTTATTGATCGTTTCTTCATATTTTTGAGGATCTGTTTTTTGGAGATAATCCAAAATGCGACGACGGCGGCCTATTAACATGAGCATGCCGCGGCGGGAATGATGATCCTTCTTATGGGTCTTAAAATGATCGTTGAGTTGATTGATCTGATCTGTTAACACGGCAATCTGAACGGGTGCTGAACCTGTGTCTTTCGCGTGTGTCTTAAAACGGTTGATAACCTCTGTTTTGTTTTCCTTAATTTTAACCAACTTAACCTACCTCCTTGTTTACACTTCTTGACCGTATCTTTTCTTTTATCTTTAGCTTAAGAATGTGAAATTATACAATCGGCAGCCTTAATAGTCAAGCGAAAGAATTCACTTCGCATTCAAACTCATGATACGCAGCTTCCCTGGTTCTGAAATCAACAATTTCGGTGATTTGGACTGAGTAACGGCTTGTTGAATAGCCCCTTCCAATTGATTTACAGGAAGATTTTGAGCGATATGTCCCCAGCCCCTGTGCATCTGATAAAAATCCTCTAAGGCCCGGACAACCCCATTTTCCACACTGAGGACATATAATTTATGCCGTGTGGCCTCTGATATCCTGGCTTCTTTAACCTGCAAGGTCTTCATCTTGCTAAAATCCACATCAACCCCTGATTGTTTTGCCTTCTGGCGGATATATAGTTCTTCTTGGGTTTCTAAAGAAACGGGCTTAACTTGAGATTGCACAACTGGATTTTTTGAAGCCTGATACTCTGCCCAAGAGGAATATTTATGGCCATTGACAATAATTTCCAAAGAGGCCCTTGAAGAAGGCAAAAAAATAAACATCCCCAATAAAACTAAAAACAATATTCTCATCATAATCATTTTATTATATACTATCCCCATGAATTTTGGAGTCATCATTCTTATGGCTTGCGCAGGGCTTTGGATGCTTGGTATTTTCTTAGGAGCCATCCGTGGCGTATCAAAAAGCTTCAGCAGCCCTCCTTCTGCAATAGACTCCTCTTCCATCAAATCCCAGGAACAAAAAACAATCGAAGAGACCGAAGAAAAACGAAAACAAATGATGGAAGACATGAAACAACGAATAGAAGACTCAAAAAGAAAATTCTAAAACTTACGACCCTCCCTCCTTATGCGGGAAGATAATCTTACTATTGACCGTATCTATTTCATTGACAATCGTGTACAAGCTTGCATTAACGCTTCTTTTCATGGGGCCGTTCGTGAAAAAATAAATACAGACCAATAGAACCGCTACCACAAACAAGATATATTCTATTGTGTTCTGTCCTTTAAAATTTTTCATAACCTCAATATACCATAGCCATTTGCCTAGGCAATAGTCATTTATTTAAAAATTTATTTAAAAATTTCTAATCTTCTCTATGTAACGTCCATCATTTGTCCGTACGAGCGTTATTGAACCATTTGTAGGGACAACTGCATTTGTTGAGCCTTTAAGTAAAATGGATCCCGCTTGCGAATTATTATTATTTATAATAGTAAATGGCCCTCCTGCGTTTACGAAGGTTACCTCTTGGGCTACATTTCCATTTAATAATTGAGAAAAGCTGCCTCCATATAATACGGTTAACATCTGATTTGGGTCATATTTGCCAAGATCCAATATCCCGTTAGTAGGCAGCCCAATACCAGCAAAATTTTCTTTATCGTTAGACATAGTATAAAATTGACCATTATGAAAGTTGTTCAAAGAAGGAGGATAAATCCTGACATCATTAAATCCCAAGACTGTTAAATCGCCTAGCAGCGAACTCTTTCCCCCAAATAAAATATAACCTTCGGATTTTGATCCTGAACTTACTCCTAAACTTAATTTATTATTAGAAAAATTTCCCCCTTGTATTTTTATCCCGTACATCATATTACCAATGCCCGGGACACCATGGCTGGTATCATTAAAAATTATTTCATTAGACGTGAATGCTACCTCACCATCCAAATCGATGGAATAAGATCCAACTGTTGCATATTTAAAAATACAATTATGGATTTGACCTTGAGAAGCAGAGTATTGCATGAATTTTGATCTATCTCCTTGCAGAGGCCCCATAAATGCGCCATCAGAAAAACTGACATTTGTTGAATTGGTTACTACAAAATAATAGGGAGCGTCTTTATCCATTAAACCGATTCCTGGGTCCTTTTTACCATCACCTCCAATCGAATTCGGCACAAATAGTCCTCCAATAAATTTAATGTTTGTTGAATGGTCTATTGTAATAGGAGTCGATTTTGATATCAGACTTTGCAAACCAGCCGAAGAAGCATATTCCCCTTGCTCAATATGCGCATCATGAAATTCTATATCCTGAGCTGACTGGATAGCCATCTGATAAGGATTAGCTTCCAAATGTAATCGTAAAAACATCAAAGAATTTGATCCAACACCTCCAGGCTGTTGACCATTCTGCACTATCAACAAGGCAGGCGCCCCATGAGCCACAAGCTGTCCAGGTCTGATCCCAGATTCAATCCCAGAGTCGATGACAGAAATTTGTTCAAAAACACTATCTTGGACATAATTTAATTCGATACCTGTTCCGTTAAAGCCCTCAGCAAGGATATTCTTAAAATATCCATTCCAACCACAGCCGTTTATTTGTAACCCATGGCCGTTTATTTTGGCGTTTATGGTGATACTTTCGCTTGTATTTGCTCCTGCTATCGTTCTTGCGTATGGATATCCAAGAAGGTGAATATTCTCTATTCTCCCACCCATTTGATAGCCGATTGTATTAGAGTTATATTTTATAAAATAATCATTTTGGACGTATGAAACCAAAACCGTTTCCACCGGGTTTGTGCCAGCCTTACCACCATATTTAGGAGCTGGCATCCCCTCTCCAATCAATGTTATAGGCCTTCGAATTTCTATTGGTTTTGTTATCTTATAAATTCCACTAGGAATTCTAAGCTCTTTCCCAGAATCAGAAGCGCAATCAACCGCTAATTGAATATATCTAGTATCATCCACCTGACCCGTTCCCTGAGCACCGAAATCTTTTGCACTAATATAAGGCACAAGACTATTACGATAATACAAAACTTGAGACTGAGAACATGTCGATGAAGAAGCCGCGAAGGCCATTTGTTGTAAAAATACTAATATAGTGAACGCGAAAATTTTTATAAAATTTTCCCTCATAAAGCACCCCTTTCTAAATTAAAAAAACCAAATGTTGCTCAAAATACAATCGAGCTGACATTTGGTTTAAAATTCAACCTTCACGCAGCTCGACTACCATGCCCCGCCCTGAAAGCGAGGTTTAGGCCCGATCCTTTGCGCCCCCTGGTTTCCGCAAGGTTTGCAGATTCTAAAAACACATCCTAATTTAAAAGTAACATATTTTTACTGAAAAAACCAGGTAAGCAAATTTTTGTCTTGGGAATGGTACCATTGATTGTTACCCCCCTGCCTGTAGGGCATTGCAGAGGGTTATTGGAACAGGTGAGACAAAAACCTTGTTTGGCTTGCGGGTTGGATAAATTCGATAACAGGATAAAGGCCATCAAAATTGCTTAATTGGGCTAAATCTTGCTTCAAGACAGGCAAAGGCATACCATGATCGTCTCGTTTGATAATCATAGCTAAATTACGGCCGTTTAAATCGATACCGCCAGGGGCTCTCTTCCCGGCCATGGCCCCATCCACAATTCCCCAATCATCTTTAGAAAAACCGTATGTATCTCTTATATCAGGTGAGTCAATCCATGCATTAAAATCTTCTACATCCTCACCCACTGATAACATAAAACGTCTTATATCCGGCAGACTTGTTTGAAGGCTGCTTATCTCTTCCAAAGATCCTTGTGTGAAACCAGGGAGAATTCTTCTTACTCCGTCTAATATATTTTCTCTTTCTCTCAAAGCTCTCTTTCTTTCAGCGCGCCCCCCCTGCTCAGATGACAGCGCTCCTGTAGCGGGAATCACAAAACTTGCAGCCCGCTTCCTGGCTGTCACATAGGTGCTTATCATAGCCAAACGCCTATGATGATTATAGGCAGATCTGAATTGAAACATAGACCGCATCCTTTGCACATCTCGTCCTGGCATAAATTGATAAAGAAAAAATGAAAAAATATTATTCGCCACATCCGCTTGGGGAGGGACTCGAAATTTACTTCTAAATGATCTGGGAATATTGGACCATTGAAATGCCACGTTGGTGGCGTTCCATAAAGAAAAAATTTGTCTTTTTGATAGATAGCTGACGCCTTTTGTGTCCCATAAATATCTTAGTTCTTCTTCCAATTTCTTGAAAACATTATAGTATTCTTCCGCTTTATTTACCGAACTGGGAAATATCTTCTCTAATTCTTCATTGGTACATTCATTAGTAAACCAACTCAAAGCCGTTAATCGCGCCTCAAATTCCCTCAAATCCACATCCACATGTTCATCCACATCTACAATTCTAAATCTACGCCCTTTGCCAAAATCGGGACGATAGCAGGCTCTCCCCGCCCTCCGTTGTAAATCGTCTTCCCAAAAGAAATGGTCTCTGGCTGGAACAAAACACCGATAGAAGTAACCGATCTTTTTTAAATTCCATTCTGGTTGACACCGTCTTAGCCACTCAACAAAAGGAATTGCTGGATTATTCATAAAATCCTTAATTTTTCTTTGCTCCTCCATCCAGCGCCATAATCGGGGAAAATAATGGTATAAATGCATGATTATATCATTAATTTCAGGCACCAAGCCTTCAGACTGAATGGTTTTGATAGCTCCCCTAATTTCTGCCTCCATCTCCTGCCATGAAATATCCTGCCATCCCCTAAAATCTGCTTCTTGCCAATCCCTCAAGCCGTAGTCGCTTAACATATCCTGCAATTTGTTTTTTTGCACCCACTCTCTAAATTCTTCTAATGAAACTGGTTCTTCACAATTATTCAACGCTTCAACCAAATGTTCCCATGTAAGCTCTTCCAAAAGAGGATAAAATCTCCAAAAATAAAACCTTTTATCTACATGGCCCGCCAACCAATGAGCCCTTTGCTCCATCTTTTGTTCATCGGGAGCCTTACCTATAAAACCACCCATCACTTCTCTCATCGTTTCACTAAAACAAAGAAGCATTACCATCTTGGAAAACCGACGCTTCCCAACAGCCCTTAAAACAAACGGCCCCTGCTTATTATCCTTCAGACCTTCATTCATCAAATCCAGAAAAAGACACAACAAGGACAATCTTTTCTCTTGGGGACCTGTAAAATCTTCATAAGGAGTCATTAATTTAGATCTTACGCCATCTGGCATGGACTCAGCATCTACCCAATCATATTTACGAGTCAAAAAGATCAGTCTCTCAGCCTCACTATTACTATGATATGAAACATCCATCGTATCGTGCAAGAATCTACGCTGGGCTACATACGCCCTTTCCTTTTCTATTTCTTCTTCATTGACCTCAATGGGTTGCCCTTTGGATTTAAACCCTAAAATTTGAGCATTAGTGAATGTATCAAAAAACCAAAGAAGCGAGGTTAGCGGATCCAGTAGTTCACCAGGCTTCATCTCGTCAAACCCAAGAAAAGGCCCCATATCATTTAAACCTTGTGCGTATTGAGCCTGCCAGTCAAGCTGGGCTTCTGTGGGCACAAATATCCCAAACTGTTTGAATATCTCCAGGTCTGTCCATGTTGGCTGGGCATCTTGAATCCATGAAACCAAAAGCTCTCCTTTGGCCACCTTTTCTTTTATTTGATCATCTGTTATTCCATGATAGTGAGTTTTAAGCCATTGAAATCTTCCGGCATCAACACTGGCAACAGCCCCTGCTTGATGATGTGAAACCCAAGACTGAAATTCTCTGTTCTGGACATATAATCTTTCAGCCACATTATAAATATCAGGCCCCAGCCCACGTCCATCTGCTTTCACTTCTTGCACTGATTTCTTTACGTCTTCTTCCATTTTAGGCCATTGAGAAACCCCTTGATCACCTTGATGCATCTCAGCGGCCGTTTGCGCAATAAACCCATCCAACAGTCGATAAAGATATTCTATTGGCTGGGGCCCCTTAGTATCAAAAAACAATTCTAAGGTTATCCTTTGTAAACGTTGATTTGGAAAACCCAACGCCTCTAAAACCTTCTCTCGTGTGGGAATTGCCCCTCCTGTCATCAACTCAGCTATCAACAAACGCCATGTAGCTCTCAATTCCTCTTTATCTT
>JADFXW010000082.1:0-6700 GCA_015233375.1 Candidatus Omnitrophota bacterium
TTAAAAAACTCCCTGGCCCCCTTTTTTTAAAAAGAGAGAGAATTATTAAAAACTTTTTAAGGCTTCGTCACGGGTTGGGAAAATATTAAGAAGTTTTTGGACCCGGGTGACCTCAAAGACACCCATGATCTTTTTATTGACATTGCATAAGCACATGCGCCCTTGTATCTTACCTAAATTTTGAAACATCTCTATGAAGGTCGCAACCCCTGAGCTGTCAATAAAAGAAATCTTTTCAAAATCAACCAATATCTTTTTGTCCATTTCCTTGATGAGTTTCTTAAAGGCCTCCCGCAATATATTGGAGTTGTCCATATTAATCTCGCCGTCCAATACCACCAGCAGCACATCATTAATCTTCTCGGTCTTGATATCCATTGTTCAAAATCCCCTTTACTTCCAGCGTCACATTAAAGAACCTTGATAACAATTAGAGTAATGTCATCTTGCTGTTTGCGTTTGCCCAAAAACCTCATCACATCTTTGACAATCTCATCGCGCAATTGACGCGCTGGTAAAGCTTTATGCCTCTGGGCTGTGGCTGTCAATCTCTCTTGGCCATACATCTCTTTTTGGGCATTAGTGGCCTCAGTGATGCCGTCCGTATAATAAATAAAAATATCTCCAGAGTCAAATTTTATCTGTTGGCCTGAATACGCGCTATTCATCATGCCCAAAGGAAACCCCTCATCCACATCAAGAAAAACAACTCTTCCCTTCTTTGGCAGATACAAAACAGGAAGATGTCCGCCATTGGCAATAGAGACAACCCGCGCCTTAAGATCAAAAAGTGAATAATACAGCGTGACAAACCGGTTAGAGGCTGTTTCCCGTACTATCTTTTCATTGAGCTCAAACAAGGTTTGGCTGGGAGGAACCTGCGGCTTGGCAAAAAACTTGAAAGAACTGACCGTCATGGTCATAAAAAGACTGGCCGAAATGCCCTTACCCGCAACATCCCCAACCATGACCCCCAGCGTGTCTCTATCAAACTTGATGACATCATAAAGATCCCCGCCCACCTCACGGGCTGTCATCATCACAGCAGCCATATCAAAACCATCCACCTCTGGCAGATTGGCCGGCACAAAGCTTTCCTGGATCTGTTTGGCTATCGCAAATTCGTTCTCCAGGATAATCCGCTCCTTAAAATGAAGGATGGATTTATATAAGGTGCACAAAAGATAGACCAGGCCTGCGGTCAAAAGCGGATAAAAGACATCGACCCAAAGCCCGAACTTGTTAAAAAGCATCCAGCTTCCAACCACGAAAATAGCTGCTATCTCCAAAAGAAAGGCGAATGCTGGTAAGGGAGCGGCATAAAGCGATACCGCAAGGACCAGTAAAGACAAGACAATAAGAATACCAAGATTCATCCACCTTGATGCCCTGACAATAAATTTATTATGGAGAATGGAATTGATGATATCCGCATGTATCCCAATAGAAGGATACAAGGCCTCCAGAGGACTTGGATGCAGGTCAGTCGTCCCATCTGCGGTATAACCCACCAGACAAATCTTGCCTTTAAAAATATTAAGGTCAATAAGAGGTTTTTTACCGGCCAGCTTGTACTCATAGGACTTAAGCAGATCACCGAAAGAATAATGCCGATACGAATCAGCCCACTTGCCGGCAAAATTAACGATCACATTCGAGTTCTCATCCAGCGGAATTTGTTGTTGCTCCCAAGATCTTCCCAGATAGTCACGGCTGACGAGAAACGCCAACGAAGCATATTTCCTGGAACCATACTGAATATACAACGGGACCTTTCTGAATTTTCCGTCCGTGTCAGGAACGACGTTGATATACCCTGATCCCCTGGCAACACTGACGAAAGAGGGAAGATTTTGTGCGGAATATTTGACTGCCTGGGGAAGGCCTTGGGCTTTGAGAGGGGCCAATTCAAAAACATAAGGCAAATAGACATTGCCTGCCCGGTGCATGGCGTCTATAAAATCCTTGTCCCCAGCCGCAGGTTCGCTGAAAAAAATATCAAAAACAATAGACTGGGCAGAGGCACGGGCCAGGCCATCAATGAGCTTGGCGTAATAACCCCTGTGAAAAGGAAAATGCCCAATCCTCTTGATGGTGCTGTTATCTATCTCAATGATAACAACTCGGTCGGTCACAGGGATAGGTGGTCGAACAGCAAACCTCCAATCCAGGGTGTCTAACTCATTCTTCTCAAAGACATGGAACCAGGAACCGCTCAATAAAAGGACAAGAGCTGCCAGAAGCCCCAAAACAAGAAGTATTTCTTTAAGGATTGTCTTGGACATATTCTAAATAAGAAACGTCTTTGAGGCTCACATAGACCTTCTCATGCTTCTTTATCTTGATATTCTTGAGTTCTTCCTGTGTTATCTCAACAAGTATCTGCTGGCCAGACTCTGTCTTCAAATTTATCTTCACAACCGTTCCTGCAGGATTCACATATTCCACAATGGCCTTGAGCGCTGAAGGTGAAAAGACCCTTGAAATCTTGAATTGATTCGGACGCACATAGAGCTTGGCGGCTTGAGGTCTCTGGACGGACAAGCCAGGGACCTCCAGGGCCGACTCTCCAATCACGGCCTTTCCCTCCTCAAGCCGGCAATGGAAAAAATTGACATTCCCCAAGAAACTTAAGACAAACGAATTCACAGGATTATGAAAAACATCCTCGGGCGTGCCTACCTGGATAAGCTTGCCTTTATTCATGACCACGATGCGGTCCGCGACTTCCAGGGCCTCTTCCTGATCATGCGTGACAAAAATAGTCGTGATATGAAACTCATCGTGAAAACGCCTCAGCCACGCGCGCAATTCTTTTCTCACCTGAGCATCAAGAGAACCAAAGGGCTCATCCAACAAAAGGACTTGAGGACGCACCGCCAAGGCCCTGGCCAGGGCTATCCTCTGCCTCTGCCCACCGGAAAGCTGCCAGGGAAAGCGGTCTGCCAACCACTCCAACTGGACTAAATTCAGTAATTCCATGACCTTGGCCCTTATCTGGTCACGGGAGGGCCGTGTTTTGCGAGGCAGAACATTCAGGCCAAAAGCAATATTATCAAAGACCGTCATGTGCCGAAACAAGGCATAATGCTGGAAAACAAATCCGACCCCGCGCTGGTGGGTTTTCTGATTCTCTGCATCCCGACCGCTAAAAAGGACCTGCCCCTCATCAAAAGGATCAAGGCCTGCGACAACACGTAATAATGTCGTTTTTCCTGAACCAGAAGGGCCTAAAAGGGCCAAGAGCTCCCCATCCTCTATCTTGAGGCTGACGTCATCCAAAGCCTTAAAATCGCCGAATTTCTTATGAACATGTTTTAGTTCAATGCTCAAAGCACCCTCCCTTAAACCCACTCATCATACGGACAAACAAAATATTTTAACCTTGTCGCTGACCTGAGTGAATAGTTGCTTCAATCGCGGTTTTAGCGATCAAGGTTAAAATAGCCAGAAGTGCTAAAACCGATGCTGCCGCAAACGCAGCAACAGTCTGATATTCATTATACAAGATTTCCACATGCAAAGGCAATGTGTTCGTCAGCCCACGGATATGTCCAGAAACAACCGAAACCGCGCCAAACTCACCCATCGCACGGGCATTGCACAGGATGATCCCATAGAGCACCCCGAAACGGATATTAGGAACAGAAATAAGCCAAAATGTTTTCCATCCGCTGGCCCCAAGGGTTATGGCGGCCTCCTCTTCTTCGTTTCCCTGCGACCTCATGATGGGGATAAGCTCACGCGCCACCATGGGAAAGGTCACAAAGATAGTGGCCAAAATGATCCCGGGAACGGCAAAGATGATACGGATATTATGCGCGATAAGCCAGGGGCCAAGGTATCCTTGCGCGCCAAAGAGCAAAACAAAAATAAAACCTGCGATGACCGGTGATACGGAAAGCGGAAGGTCAATGAGCGACAACAAGAGTCCCTTGCCTTTAAAATCAAATTTCGCGATTGCCCAGGAAGCGGCCACACCGAAGACCAAGTTCAAGGGTACGGCTACCAAGGCGACTGTCATGGTCATCCTCATCGCGGCCAAAGCGTCCGGGTCCTGCAAAGTCTTTAAATAAAACCTCAAGCCTTGGGCCAGCGCATTATCAAAAACACAAATTAAAGGCAGCACAATAAACAAACCAAAAAAAACAAGCGCTACAAAGATAAGCAGGTATTTGACAAACTTAGGCTCCGCACGTGAGCTCATGTTAAGCCTTTCCCAGATTCCTTGATGTCAGCCACTGAAAAAAATTAGCAGTGGCCAAAAGCACAAAAGAAATGACCAACATGCCTATAGCGATGGCTGTGGCTCCGGTATAATCATACTGTTCCAGTTTGGTCATAATCAGAAGCGGCACTATCTCGGTCTTCATCGGCATATTCCCGGCGATGAAAATAACGGATCCGTATTCGCCGATGGCACGGGCAAAGGCCAGGGTCACTCCTGTCAAAAGTGCTGGAAAAATGACTGGCAGAATTATCTTCGAGACGGTTTGCCAGCGGTTGGCGCCCAAAGAAGCCGCAGCCTCTTCGATCTGAGGGTCCATGTCCTCTAGCACAGGCTGGATGGTCCTGACAACAAACGGCAAGCCAATAAATGTTAAGGCAATCGTGATGCCCAAAGGAGTAAACGCGGCCTTGATACCAAGAACCCCGAGATATTGACCAACCCATCCTGTTGGCGTATAAAGCTCCGTGAGGGCTATACCAGCCACCGCTGTGGGTAACGCCAGGGGAAAATCGACTAAAGCATCCACAATCCTCTTGCCTGGAAAGGAATACCTAACCAGGACCCAGGCCACAATAAGTCCGAATACGGCATTAATGAGAGCACTCAAGAAAGCTGTTGTAAAACTTAATTTGTAGGCTGCCAGCGTCCTTGGGGCTGTGATGACACCCATAAACTCTTTGAAGCCCATCGAAGATGCCTTGAAAAAAATCATGGACAAGGGGATTAAAACAATGAGGCTCAGGTAAAATATGGTAAATCCCAACGAAAGAGAGAAGCCCGGCAAAATGCTTCTTTGAACAAATCGGTTAGATAGGATCATGCTTTTTATTTCACCTGATAAATCTTGTCAAAGGTGCCATTATCTGAAAAATGGGTTTCCTGCGCCTTTTGCCAACCGCCAAAGACACCATCAACCGTTATAAGGGACACCTTCGGAAAATGCGAAGCATATTTTTCCATGACCTCTGGCAAACGAGGGCGGTAATAATTCTGGGCCGCAATTTCCTGGCCTTTGGACGAATAAAGGTATTCGAGATAAGCCTGGGCTATCTTGCGGGTGCCGTGGCGGTCAACATTACGGTCAATCAAAGCCACTGGAGGCTCAGCAAGAATGCTTAAAGAAGGGGTTATTATCTCATACTCACCTCTCCCTAATTGGTTGGCAACCAGATACGCTTCGTTCTCCCAGGCAATAAGAACATCCCCAATCTTGCGATCCACAAAGGTTGTCGTCGAACCGCGTGCCCCGGAATCCAAAACCGGCACATTCTTAAAAATGGCCTTTACAAATTCCATGGCCTTATGCTCATCGTTATTCCACTTCTTCAAGGCCCAACCCCAAGCTGCCAGATAATTCCATCGTGCGCCACCAGACGTTTTTGGATTTGGTGTAATCACAGAAACACCGCTTTTGGCCAAATCATCCCAGTCCTTAATGTTTTTAGGGTTCCCCTTGCGAACGAGAAAAACGATGGTGGACGTATAAGGCGCGCTGTTAAAACCTAACCGAGCCTGCCAATATTTAGGAAGCAGGCCAGACTTCTTGGCAATGGCGTCAATATCATAAGCCAAGGCCAGCGTGACCACGTCCGCATCAAGACCGTCGATAACAGCGCGGGCCTGTTTGCCGCTTCCCCCGTGAGATTGGTTGACTGTCACAACCGTGCCGGTCCTTTTAAACCAATAATCAGCAAACGCCTTATTAAAAACCTGATAAAACTCGCGCGTGGGGTCATACGACACGTTCAATAACGTTACCTTGTTTTCTGCCCTGACAGGCAGACCTGCCGATAATCCAAGCACCAACGTCATTATAAAAAGAAATGTTTTCCCTGTTTTCATGAAACACCTCTAACCTTTCTGTTCTTGGACCATCTACCTAAAAAACACACAAGGTCCGCCCCTAAAATTTAGGCCAACATCTGCCAGAAATGCTTGGGCATCCGTTTGGCCATCTTAAGCGCCCCATTAGCTCCAGCAAAAACAGGCTCCTCCACACGCCTGGCCTTGCCCCCTCCTAATTCTTTCATGCCTTCCTCAACTAATTTTGGTAAACCTATCATCTGGCTTCCGCCACCCGCAATAATAACATTATTGCGCAAGTCTTCCTGGAACTCTGGATCATAGGAAGCAATAAGCTCTGCAATGGCATCAATAATCGGGGGCACTATGCTCCGGCAGGCCGAACGCAGTTCACTGGTAATATCGATTTCCACAGGACGCCCCTTGACCGGGAATTTAGCTGTAATCTTATCCACAGTATCCGCCACAAAGCCATGCTTCTCTTTAAGCGCTTTTATCATATTAGTGGTAAATTGGACATCCGGATGTTTCGCCTTGATCGCTTTCGCAAATTGGTCATCCACATAATCTCCAGCCTTGTCAAAGGTGATCTGATCCTCATCCATCGGAAGAGTCCCATGGAGACGGCAAAGGTCCACGGTTCCAGCTCCAATATCAATGATAAGG
>JADFXW010000082.1:6778-7326 GCA_015233375.1 Candidatus Omnitrophota bacterium
AACCAGTATCTTCTTACTGGCTATGCTGGCACGGGCCGGAGCGCCGATAACACCATAAACATGCTGACCAGGTTTTGGTCGGGCCAGATGAAGCAGGTGCTTGACCAAAAGCTGGGCTGCTTTCAAATGAATATTCTCACCGGTCTTTGATTCCTGGATAACTCCACGGGCCAACGGCCGGACAAGTTCCACAGATAAACGATGCTTAAGGGCCGCATCCCCGAACAAAGGCTCCAGCCCAAGCAACTCTTCAGAAATATTATCCTTGGGAAAACCCACAAAAGAAGGAACAACTTCCCGCACACCATTACTGGCCGCAATCACCGAAGAAGACGTTCCCAGGTCAATCCCGACAAAAAGAGCTTCTGTATCAGAAGCAAACGACTCTGTTTTCTTAACTGAAGAGGTATCCGGTGTTTCTTCCTTTTTGATCAATGCCTTCTTCGTAGACATAACAATCTTCCTTTCTTAACCTACGGATATTAAATTTTCTTCTTCTGTTTGTTTTTTGGCGAGTTGTGGTTTCTGTAAGACAATATTCTGCTTGA
>JADFXW010000083.1:0-2818 GCA_015233375.1 Candidatus Omnitrophota bacterium
GTCGATGATATCATCATGGATAAGCATAAAATTATGCAAGAATTCCATGCAGGTTGAAGCGTTGTATAATGGACGAGAAATTTTTTTAGATCCGCGTGAATAGCTTTTATAGGTTAATATCAAAAGCAAAGGCCTCAGTCTTTTTCCTTCCCGTAAAGTAAATTCGTGGATGCTTTCGAATAATAAAGGAGACGCCACACCAATCACCCAAGTGCCTGCCACTCCCTCCGCCACTGAAACAGGTGTTAACATCGTGTGCTTTAAACTTTTTGACCATAATTCATAAAGCACGGTATACCCAACATCAAGCTGGGCAATTTGTAATACCCCTGCCGCCAAGGTCCCTGTCATCACAAAGCCTAATGTCCTGGGACCTAAATGAATAAACTTCGCCATAAGACCAATAGAAACCAGGGAAATCAACGGCCAAAAAAACACATCGGTCATCACAAACAAATTACGAACCGCAAAGATAAAACTTCTGATGGTAAAAGCAGCTGCCCGGTTAAGCCATGCACCGAGGCCGCCCTGAGGGGGTATGGGAAATGTTTTCATCTGGCCTTCTTTAAGGCCTTCCCATAGCGGCAAATGAATTTTTTGGCGAGGATGCTCCTCAGCTGGGTGATGAGCTAATTGAATAAATATTTTTTCCAAATCATCAGTATTATGCAAACGCTTTAACTCATCGACTGAGGCGAGCTTTAAGATATGACCTTTTTGGATAAACGCAACCCTGCCACACATGCTCTCCACCTCAGCCATATTATGGCTTGTCAAAAGTACGGTCATCCGGCGCTTTTTTAAAATGTTCATGATAATATCGCGTGTCTTTAGAGACACGTCAGGATCAAGACCTATCGTAGGCTCATCTAAAAATAAAATTTTAGGATTATTGATAAGGGATTTAGCCAAGGATAAACGCTGTTTGGTTCCTGAAGATAATTCATCAAACCGTCTCCTGGCAAAGGGGAGAAGACCAAATAATTGCATCATTTCATCAGCCTTATCTTGCAAAGCCCTACCCTTAAAACCATATAACCGGCCATAAAACTTAATGTTTTCCTCGACAGTTAAACTGAAGGCATAATTGGGATACCCGGAAGACATGTTAATCCAGGAACGAATAACATTAAAATGGGCGGGGACAGATTTGAGGCCAAAAATTTCTATCTCACCTTCATCCGGCAAAAGCAAGGTCGCCAGGGTGTTTAAGAAGGTGGTCTTCCCGGCACCATTGGGCCCAAGGATGCCTAATATCTCACCCTCAAACACGGTCAAATCAAGATGATCAAGGGCCCGGATAACCCCTTTATTTTGTGGATCAGGGTAGGTCTTGCAAAGCCCGTGGGCAGAAAGGACTATGTCGCTGGATAATGAAGTGGTCATTCTAAAATCACAGGGGTACGAGGACAATATAGGATGTAGAGGCCAAACAACAAGGTCAGCCTCTACTTCTTTCCTAAAAGTGCGAACATTTTCTTTTTATACGCTTCAACACCTGGCTGATCAAACGGATTGACGCCTAATATATATCCTGAAATCCCGCAAGCTTTCTCAAAGAAATAATACAATTGCCCTAAATGAAAACTGTCCGCTTGACCAACACTAATGGTCATATTCGGCACGCCACCTTCATAATGCGCTGCGGCCGTGGCCTCATATGCTTTCTTATTCACAAAATCAAAACCCTTGCCTGCCACATAATTAAAACCATCCAAATCCAGGCTGTCCTGAGGAATAAGGACATCATGTCGAGGTTTATCAATTTGAACAAAGGTCTCAAAGACCGTGCGCTCGGCTTCCTGCATCCATTGGCCCATGGAATGCAAATCCGTCGATAAAATAAGAGATGCAGGAAAAATCCCCTTGCCCTCTTTGCCTTCGCTTTCACCAAATAATTGTTTAAACCATTCCGCCACATAAAAAACATTGGGATAAAATGAAGACAGCACTTCTATTTTCTTTCCCTTGTTATACAAACAATTGCGTAATGCGGCATAACGATAGATGTTCAGATGGGGACTTTATCTAAGGCTGCAGGATGTTTTGGGGCGTATGTTTGCGGAAAAAAGACTTTACGGGACTATTTGATCAATAAAAGCCGTAGTTTTATTTATACAACAGCCTTGCCAGCCTCTCTTGCTCAGGCAGCAAGGGCCTCGGTACAAATTATTAAGGAAGGTGAAAAGCTGCGCCGCCTATTGATGTCTCATGCGGAATATGTGCGTAAGGGTTTAAGAAAAATGGGGTTTGATATCATGAACTCCCAAACCCCTATCATCCCTATTTTAATTAAAGATCCTTTAAAAACAGTGGCAATGTCAAGGCAGCTGTTAGCTAAGGGAATTTTTATTCAACCCATCCGGCATCCGACAGTGCCTCAGGATATGGCGAGGCTAAGGTTGACCGTCACAGCAGCGCATCAACGAGCTGATTTAGACAAATTGTTAGACGTCCTGAAAGGTTTATAAATATGCCATTTTTTAAGACACACAGAGGCCTTAATTGGCATTATTCGCTTTCAGCTAAAGGCGAGGCTGTTGTCCTCTTGCATGGATTTGGCGCTTCAGGTCGTTTTTGGCAAGCACAGGTAGAATTTTTACAAAAAGATTATCAGGTCTTGGTTTTTGATCTGCCTGGCCATGGCCAAAGCGAATGGATGGCCTTGACATTAGCAGAAATAGCACAGGACATTCATGAAATTTTAGAGGCGTGCGGGATTCTCAAGTGTTCCTTGGTGGCTTCCTCCATGGGAGGGTTGGTTGCGTTACAACTGTACCGATTCTTGCCGTCTTCTATTCTGCGTATTTCTTTGGTG
>JADFXW010000083.1:2847-3387 GCA_015233375.1 Candidatus Omnitrophota bacterium
TGGATATCCTGCAGGGCTTGACGTGGATAAAATACGAACGATGAGCCAGCAATTTGATTGGGATTATGCCGCTATTTTGGATATTTTTTTCAGGTCGCTTTTTACCATGAAGGAAAGAGGGCATAACCGTTTTAGAGGGCTAAAAAGAATTAGACAAGAGGAACCCTTACCTCAAAGGGAGGCGTTAAAATATTTTTTGGATATTTTGGAAAAGGAAGATTTGCGTGATTATTTAGGGGCTGTCGCATGCCCGTTACAATTTATAACGGGAGATGAGGATTATATTTGCCCGCATCATATCATGGATTGGGTTAAGAGCCATTGTCCAAGGGCAAGATTTGATTTTATGCCCCATTCGGGTCATTTGCCTTTTTTGATTGAGACAGAGGCATACAATGAATTATTAGGGAATTTTTTAAGAAGCGAGTATGTCAAAGATTATTAATCATAAAATCCAAAGCAGTTTTAGTAGGTCAGCCAAAGATTATGACCTTTTTGGATAAACGCAACCCTGCCACACATGCTCTCCACCTCAGCCAT
>JADFXW010000083.1:3397-7177 GCA_015233375.1 Candidatus Omnitrophota bacterium
CTTATCATCATATTTTAGATGTCGGCTGCGGTACGGGTTATTTGACAGGAAAGCTTCAAAACCATTGGCCTCAGGCGCAGGTCATGGGCCTTGATTTTGCCATAGGCATGATTGAAGTGGCGCGAGGTAAAGATGCCAAAATTATTTGGGTTGTGGCTGATGGCCATCAACTCCCTTTAAAGACAGCTGGCTTTGAGTTGGTGGTTTCTAATTTAGCGTATCAATGGTCAGGTGATTTGCGGCAAGCCTTTAGTGAAGCACAGCGGGTATTGACAAAAAAAGGTTTTTTTGCCGCAACACTATTTGGTTTTAATACAGGCAAAGAACTTTTTTTATCACTAAGGGAGGCTCAATGCGGGATACAAGTTGTCCGATTGCCTGACTTTCAAGAAGTCAAGAAAGCTTTGAAGTGTAGTGGATTTAATGAATATAAAGCAGAGCAAAGAGAGATAAAAATAGAATTCTTAAATATGCCTGAATTATTAAAGTGGCATAAGATTATTGGTGCTAATCATCTTTCATCAGACGGTTTTTTAGGCCCGGAAACTTTATCTCGAGCTGCGGATATTTATCAAAAGCGATTCCCGTATGGTCAGGGTGTTGCGGCCACTTTTGAGGTGATTGAAGTTTATGCTCAAAAATAAACCTCTTTTTATAACGGCCACAGACACGGGTGTTGGAAAAACAATCACGACCTGTGTGTTAGGCGCCCTGCTTCAAAACCAAGGTCATGATGTTGGGGTCATGAAACCCGTCCAATCTGCGGGCGATGATGCCCAATTCTTAAAAAAATCATTAGGTCTTGAGGATGATTTAAAGGACATTAATCCTTATTATGCCCCAGAACCATTGTCCCCGCATTGGGCTTTGAAAAGAGCTAAGATTAAATTTAATATTAAGCACCTTCAAGCGTGTTTAAAGAAATTACAATCAAGGCATGAGGTGGTATTAATCGAAGGGGCGGGCGGCCTGATGGTTCCTTTAAAGGATTTTTATTATAACGCAGACTTGATTGCCGATTTAAAAGCAGACCTTATTATCGTCGCCCGTTTAGGCTTAGGGACGCTCAATCATACCCTCTTAACAATTAATGAAGCCCGAAGGCGGGGTCTTAAAATTAAAGGACTTGTTTTTTGTCAAACAAGCAAGGCTTCTTTAGGCCTGCCTGAGAAGAGAAATCCCTCTGACATTGTTAAATTATCAGGGATAAAACTGATTGGGATAATCCCTTATTTAAAATCATTCAACAGAAAGAATATTTTACGTCAATGCAAAAATCTCAAATTCAAACTTTAAAACAGTGGGACAAAAAGTATATTTGGCATCCATTTACCCAAATGAAGGATTGGGAAACAAAAGATCCTTTGGTGATAGATTCAGCCGAGGGTATTTATCTTAAAGATATTGAGGGTCATGTTTATATGGATGGGGTGTCGTCCTTATGGGTCAATGTCCATGGTCATCGGCATCCGAGAATTGACAAAGCCTTGCATCAGCAGATTGACAGGTTAAGCCATTCGACCCTTTTAGGGCTTTCCCATACAACCGCGATAGAGCTTTCCAAGCGGTTGGTCGAAATCGCGCCCAAGGGTTTAAAGAAGGTTTTTTATTCGGATAACGGCTCCACCGCCGTTGAAATTGCGCTTAAGATGGCGTATCAATATTGGCAGAATAAAGGCCATTTCAAGAAAATGGGCCTTATTCATTTAGGTGAATCGTATCATGGGGACACGCTTGGGGCGGTCAGTGTTGGAGGGATTGATATATTTCATCAGGTTTATCGTCGACTTATATTCAAGACATTGTCTCTTCAATCAAGAGGGTGGGGGGCTGTTGAAGAGTTAGAAAAATTACTCCATCAAAAAGCACATAGCATTGCGGCCCTGGTGGTGGAGCCGTTGATACAAGGCGCTGCCGGGATGCTGGTTTGGCCGGATGGTGTTTTAAAAAAGATGAGGGCTTTAACGTTGAAGCATGATGTATTATTGATTGTTGATGAAGTGGCCACTGGTTTTGGCCGTACAGGTAAAATGTTTGCTTGCGAACATGAAGGGGTATCACCAGATTTTTTGTGTATTGCCAAAGGTGTCACAGGCGGATATTTGCCTTTGGCAGCAACCTTGACCACCCAAAAGGTTTATAATGGGTTTCTTTTTGACATGAAAGAAAAGAAAACATTTTTTCATGGGCATACGTATACAGGCAATCCTTTAGCTTGTGCTGCCGCCTTAGCTAATCTTGAGGTTTTTCGCAAAGAACGCACCCTCCAGAAGCTTTTGCCTAAAATCAAATATTTGACAGAGAAGCTTAAGATGTTTAAAGAATTGCTTTCCGTCAAAGAAATCAGGCAAAAAGGATTTATGGTGGCCATAGAGCTCAAAGGCCCTCAAGAGGAGTTTCTGGGTACCAAGGTTTGCCAATATGTGCGCCGATATGGGGTCATCTTAAGGCCCTTGGGCAATTGCATTGTGTTAATGCCTCCGTTAAGCATTTCCATTAAGGAATTGGATTATTTGTTGATGGCGACCTTTCGTTCAATAGAGGAGGCAGGAACATTTACCAAGAAATGATAGAAGTTAAACCCAGAATCCGTTATAATTCTCTTTAAAGTTAAAGATGGGGTACGTATATAAAGGAGACATGTCCCATGAAAATTTATATTTGGCTGTTGGCCTTGTTGATGATACCGGCATCATCAGGGTTTGCCCAAAATGTTAATCCTGCCCGTATGTATGAAGAGCAAAGAGGGACCCAGACGCCAGTTGAAGGGGTGTGGCATGTCTATGACCGTCAGGGAAAACTGTTGAGGGAAGAGAATTATCATAATTACAGGCTTGATGGCGAAATGAAAATATTTTATCCTTCGGGGGCTTTAAAAGAATTTTTGTATTATTCTGATGGTTTACGTGAGGGGAATGATAAAGCGTATTATGAAAATGGCGGCCTTGAATTTGAGGTCAATTATAAGGACAACGATCTTGATGGAGACAGTGTCCATTATTACGACACGGGTGAGGTGAAAAATAAGGAGCATTTCGTGAAGGGCAAATTAGAAGGGCGTAAGCAAATCCTTTATAAAAATGGAAACCTCAAACAGAGTTCGTATTATGTCAATGGGCTTCTGGATGGCGCTCTAACCAGTTATGCAGAGAATGGGCAGGTCACACTAGAGGAACATTATCTTAAGGGACATTTAATAAGCCATAATGAGTATGGTGAAAAATCGGCCTATGTGGCTAAAAACAATTCGGCAACTAATGCGTCAGCGCCTGCTCCCAATAATGCGCCGGCACCTGCAGATAGGCCTTCTAAATTAGGTGGTAGCACATATGACAATCCGTCTTAATACTGATTATCTTAAAAATTTTATATCTGCCCATGATCTGGAAGCTGTTGTTCCTTTTGTCCAGTTAGCTCATGAAAATTTGCATAATAAAAAAGGCAAAGGATCTGAATTTTGCGGTTGGTTTGATTTGCCTTCCCGTATTCCAGATGCTTTGATCAATGAGTTGTCTTTATTAGCCCAAGAGGTGAAACAAAATTCTGATGCCATTGTTTCCATTGGTATCGGCGGATCTTATTTAGGCATCCGTGCGACCGTCGAGTTTTTAGGGGCTGGCGATTTGCCTATCTATTATGCGGGTCACAATATCAGCAGTGATTATTTATATCAACTTCTTCACAGCCTTGAAAATAAGCGTGTGACTGTAGTTGTTATTTCAAAATCAGGGACGACCACGGAACCTGCCATTGCCTTTAGGGTCATTAAGGCTTTGCTTG
>JADFXW010000084.1 GCA_015233375.1 Candidatus Omnitrophota bacterium
TAAGTTCATCGGTGATACGCACATCGCAGTCTAAAAGAAGTATCCAGTCATGTCGAGCACAGGAGGCGCCAAAATTACGCTGCTTGCCTTCCAGATCCATCCGGCGGGTAAAAATCTTATCCGTATACTTTAAGGCAATCGCACGGGTCTCATCCGTGCTCTGGTCATCGACGATAACAATTTCATCCACCCAACCATAAATGCTTTCGATACAATCCTTGATCCGGGATTGCTCATTTTTGGCGATGATAACGGCACTTACAGGGACTGTCACTTTAGGTTTACTCCTATAAATATTTTTCAAATGCCTCAACCACCACATCCATCTGCGCCTTTGTGATGTGAGGAAACATGGGAAGGCTCATGACATCACAAGCCACTTTTTCAGCAATCGGAAAATCCCCTTTTTTATATCCCAAATCCGCGTATGCCGGCTGTAAATGCAGGCTAATAGGGTAGTGGATTAAAACGCCCACCCCCTCTTTCTTCATATTCTCGACAAGATTATCACGATTCGAAACTAAAACAGCATAGGTTTGAAAGACGTGGGTACGCAAAGGTTGTTTTCTTAGACAGAGACGGTGTTATTAATGAGTTTCCCGGTAATGGCGCTTACGTCACTAAGGTCAAAGATTTTCATTTTATACCAGGCGCGAGGGAAGCTATCCGTGATTTGACACGAGACGGGTATCAGATTTTTGTGATTTCTAACCAGGCGGGGGTTGGTAAAGGCGTTTATTCGCTTGATAAACTAAAACGCATTGATGCCAATATGATAAAAGGTGTTCAGAAGTTAGGTGGTAAAATCCGGAAAAGTTTTTATTGCACGCATCGCTCGGATGCGGGCTGCACATGCCGAAAACCGGGCATTGGATTATTAAAGAAGGCCTTAAAGTCATTAAATAAAACCATCACGCATGCGCAAAAAGCATTTTTTGTCGGAGACACAGAAGGGGATATCAAGACAGGTCACAACGCGGGTTGTAAGACGATTTTTGCACTTTCTGGTCGTGAAGATCGTCGCTATATGCGGCGATGGACCCTTAAACCTGATTATATTGTTAAAGATTTAAAGGCAGCGGTGCCTATTATTCAAAATGAAAATTCTCGTCATTTACGCAACAGCAGGCGCAGGTCATAAAAAAGCCGCCGAGGCAGTCTTTAATGGAATAAAGACACAAGGCCGCTTTGAGGTGCGTTTGGTTGACTCGCTTGAGTACACCAATCCTTTTTTTAAAAAGATGTATCCTTGGGGCTATACCTTTTTGGTGACCCGTCTGCCATGGGCTTGGGGTCTCTTGTTTGGATTATTAGATAAGCCTTGGACACAGCCGCTGGTCAGAGGGATTAGGCGTATTTATAATGGGTGTAACACGAAACCATTGGAAAGGTTTTTGATTGATGAACAGTTTGATGTGGTCATCACCACCCATTTTATGTCTGCAGAAGTTTCTGCTTACCTGAAACGTCAAGGAAAAATTAAATCGAAGATTATTTGTGTTGTCACGGATTTTGACGTGCACCGCATTTGGGTTAATCAAGGCATTGACCTTTATACAGGTGCCTGCGCATTTACGAAGGAAAAGCTGGTTTCTTTAGGCGTTGCTGAGGATAAGGTTTTTGTCACTGGAATACCGACGGACTCGAAGTTTGCTCAACAGCCGGATAAGCGCGTTTTAAAGGAAAAATTGGGCCTTAAAGACGGTATTTTTACTGTTCTGATTGCTACAGGGTCCTTTGGCATGGGACCGATTGAAGAATTGATTCAATTACTGCAAGGGTTTCAACTTATCATCGTTTGCGGCCATAATAAGGAATTGTATGAACGCCTCAAACCTTTGAATAAAGAAAATGTGCATATCATGGGATTGGTCCATAATATGGATGAGTTGATGTCCGTTTCTGATGCCATGGTCACCAAACCCGGTGGATTATCGATTTCAGAAGCGTTGGTTAAAAAATTGCCCATGCTCTTTTTTAGCGCTATTCCAGGCCAGGAGACTAACAATATAAGGGTCTTAAGTTCTTATGGCGCGGGAAGGCCGCATCAAAGTCCTTTGGCAGAAATTGCTCAAATCATCCGTCAATGGGCCCAAGACCCGGCACAATTAGAGGCACTGCGTTCATCGATGAATGAGTTGTCTAAACCGCATGCTGTTGCAGGCATTATCGCCTTATTATGATCGCCCAAGTGGTTTTTGATTTACCCCTTGAGGGGCCTTTTGATTATTTTATCCCTGAACATTTACTCCATCACATAAGTGTGGGAACACGCATCAAAGCATCATTTGGCGCACGGTCTATGACAGGTTTTGTGGTGGCCTTAAGTCCAACAAGTGCCATCCCGTCCTTGAAACCTGTTTTGTCGCTGCCGGATAAGAGTCCTTTTTTGAATGACTTGGATGTGGATTTTGCCCGTGAGTTTAGCGCCTATTACGGTTGTACACTTGGAGAGGCGTTGTTTACTTCTTCGAGGAATAGGGACAAAGGCACTCCTTCCGTACGTTTAGACCATACCCCTTTATTGAATGTGTATGCATGCAAGCCTTTGGAATATGCCCAAAAGATTAAGGAGATTATTGGGACGTATCAAAAATCAATGGATTCAAAAACACATCGCCCTTTGCGGTTTTTAGTTCTTGTTCCGGATGTGTTTAGACTCACAGCACTGGCTTTTATATTTGAAGGAATAGATTCGGTTAAAATCGGGACACGCTCCTCGGTATTTGAATCAGACGCGCGGTTTGATGCGGTGATGATGGTGGATGAAGAAGACCCTTCCTATAAAGAGGAACAGACCCCTATGTATGAGACCCGTCAGGTGCTTTTGATGAGGGCCCAAAAATTTGGTTTTGATGTGCATTTTATTGGCCTTTCGCCGTCTTTAGAATTAATGGCCAGGGTTTATGATAATGAGGCAAAATATATCGCGAGCCAGCGAGACGATATTCACAAGCCCAGACTTGTGGATTTGACTAATTATAAATTTGTGCCCGGGCTTATTTCGCCTCCTGTGCGAGATGCGCTTGAGGCTGCATTAAAGGCGGGAAAGCCAAGTGTTTTGGTTTTAAATCGTAAAGGGTTGTATCGCCTGATCCGTTGTACAAAGTGCGCGCATATTTTAAAATGTGCGCATTGTGACACATCAATGATTTATTCAAGGGCCCAAGCCAAGTTTTTATGCCGGCACTGCACCTATACCTTGCCGCCCAATACCCTTTGTCCGCAATGTCAGTTGCCAAGCTGGAAATTTATGGGGATTGGTGTTGAGCAGGTTCAAACAGAGCTCAAGAAAATTTTTCCTCAGGCCCGGGTGGCAACCTTTGAAAGACCTATGAAAATGACGGCTCAAAAGACGCAGGGTCTTCTTTTACCGGCATTTGATATCCTTATTGGCACCCAAGCTGTTTTACGCTTTCAGGCGACCTTGAAGGCAGGGGTTGCTGCGTTTATTGATTTCGACGCTGAATTAAGCCGTTTGGACATGAGATCTGCGTTCCATGCGTTTTGTCTGGAGCGCCATATAAGCGCTATGGCAGACCAGCCCGTATTTATTCAGACGCGAAACCCGAATCATTATTTGCTTAAATTTTTGTCAGAGGGCAAGATTCAAGAGTTTTATAAAGAGGAATTGCGTTTAAGAAAAGAATTTGGATTTAGCCCTTTTAAACATTGGGTCAAAATTAGCTGGCGCGGGGCTTCTCAAAAAATGGTCCAAGAAGCGGCCCAAGAAGTATATAATAAGCTCACAGAAAGCCTTTCGGACAAATACGTGGTAACTCCACCTTTGTCTGATGTTGTTGAGCGTAAACGTGACCAGTTTCGTATTAATGTCATGGTGCAAGCTTTTGTTGTGAAAGAGGCGGTGGCGTTTATTAAATCTGTCTTGGGTACATGTAAACGGCGTGGCCGGGTGATTGTGACCTTAAATATTGATCCTTAAAGGAATTTATGCGTATCGTTTTTTTTGGAAGTGATGATTTTGCAGCCGTGAATCTCGAACATCTCTTGAACTCCAAGCAAGAGATAGTGGCTGTTGTGACAAGTCCAGATAAGCCTAAAGGCCGGGGCATGAAGCTTTCTGCTTCACCTATTAAGAAGCTGGCTGAAACAAGGAGTATTCCTTGTTTACAGCCGGTATCTTTAAAAGACGAAAAAGTCGTTAAAGCTCTTCAATCATATGAGGCAGATATTTTTGTGGTGGTCGCGTATGGCCGTTTATTGACGCAGGAGATTTTGAATATACCTAAAATGCTTTGCTTAAATGTGCATGGTTCACTTCTTCCTAAATACAGAGGTGCGGCTCCGGTTAATTGGGCGATTTTGAATGGAGAGAAAGAAACAGGGGTGACCATTCAAAAAGTCGCGTTGGCCTTAGATGCAGGAGAGATCATCGTGCAGGAGAAAATGAAAATTGAAGATGATGAGCATGCGGACCAATTAAGAGCGCGAATGGCTGATGTGGGGGCTAATCTATTGGTAAAGGTCTTGGATGGACATGGTGACGGGATTTTTCCATTAAAATTGCAGGATGAATCTCAGGTGAGTTGGGCGCCTCGGTTGACCAAACAGATGGGGCGGATTGATTGGACAAGAAAAGCGCAGGATATTATTAATCAAATGCGGGGACTAAAGCCGTGGCCTAGCGCGTATACTTTTTATAAGGGCAAGATGTTAAAAATCATGAAGGCCCAAATATCACAAGAGGATATGAAGACAGGACATCCTGGTGAGATTGTGCGTGTGAGCAAGGAGGCTTTTATGATTGCTTGTGCGGATAAGGGGCTTTGGATAACCCATGTCCAGCCAGAAGCCGGGACAGCAATGGCTGCTGCTGCTTTTATGTCTGGGCATCAGGTAACGTTAAATTTTATTTGTGAATAATTAGGCCTGTTTATGTTATAATTCGCCTATGTCCCAACTAAGAAAAGATCCTATAGTTGGTCGCTGGACCATTATTGCCACAGAGCGTGCGAGACGGCCTGCTGCTTTTGTTGACCCTCAAGCTATAATCACGGACAAGAAATCATGCACGTATTGCCAAGAGCCCTTGAAGATTATTGATGAACATGAGGGGGTCAAGGTTATTCATAGTTCTAATCCTTTGTTAGACCAAGTTCATCCTTTTGAACGAAAGGCGCATGGGATTTATGATGTTTGCTATAGCTATGGCCATCACGAAGTTATTGTAGAAGTCGCAGACCATATAGCGGGTATGGCGGATTTGTCCATTGGGCAGATCAAGGCGGTTTTTGAAGCCTATGCGGCACGCATGGAGATGCACCGCAAGGACCATGCGATTGAATATATTTTGGCGTACAAAAATTATGGGGTAGCGGCAGGAAGTCGGAATATAGGGCATTCGAGATCCCAGATAATGGCCGTACCCGTGGTGCCTATGCGGGTTAAGGATAAGATTAGTGGGGCCAAAAAATATTTTGATTATCATGACCGCTGTTTGTTTTGCGATTTGGTGAGCCAGGAATTAGAAAATAAACAGAGGATTGTCGCTCAAAATGATCATTTTATTGCGATCACCCCTTTTGCTTCGAGATTTCCATTTGAAACCTGGATCCTGCCCAAGAAACATCACAGTGATTTTGTGACGGGAATTGAGGGTTCGGCGACAGACCTGGCGGTTATTATGAAAGACCTTTTATTACGTTTTAAAATTGGTTTAAATGACCCCGCTTATAATTATATGATTCAAAATGCTCCGGTTAAGCACCCCATTCTTTATAAAGAAAATTATCATTGGCACATTGAGGTGATGCCCAGATTGACCAGGGTTGCTGGTTTTGAAAGAGGCACAGGTTTTTATATTTGTCCTATCCCGCCTGAAATGGCGGCAGAGTTTTTAAGAGAGGTAGAAATTCATGCCTGAAATGCGAAGGGATCCGCTCATCGGACGGTGGGTTATCATTGACGGTTCAAGGTTTAAGGGTCTTGAGGATTTTCCAAGGGAAGAAAATACTCCAAGCCGTCAGGCGATTTGTCCTTTTTGCCCTGGCCGAGAAGACCAGACGCCCAACGAGGTGGATGCTGTTCGTCCTTTTAAGACACCCCCTGACACGCCTGGATGGCTGGTGCGGACCGTGCCTAATAAATTTCCTGTCCTTAGCCCAGAAGGGGCTATTCAAAAAGATGGTTATGGTATTTATGATCAAATGACAGGTATTGGTGCTCATGAAATTCTGATTGAAGGACCAGACCATGAAAAGACCGTCACAGAATTAAGCAAAGAAGAAATGCAAGCAGTGATAAGCCAATATCAAAGCCGCTATCGACAGTTGTCTAGTGATAGCAGGGTTAAATATGTCACTATTTTCAAGAATTTTGGGGCCTCTGCTGGGGCGACCGTTGAGCATGGACATAGTCAAATTATTGCTTTACCCATGGTCCCTAAAACAGTGTTGGAAGAACTTAAAGGTGCTGAAGATTATTATCAGTATCGTGGGCGCTGTGTTTTTTGTGACATGATTGCACAAGAGTATCAAGATAAAGAGCGTATCATCGATGAAAATAATTCGTTTTTAGCGTTTTGTTCTTTTGTCCCGCGGTATGCGTTTGAGACCTGGATAGTACCCAAAGCCCATGGTGCTGATTTTTCAACAATAGAAAAAGTAATGCAGGATCAGTTGGCCCAAATTTTGCAAAGTGTGCTTCAAAAAATCAGAAAGGTTTTAAGCAATCCTTCCTATAATTATTATTTGCATACAGCGCCCACAGGGTATGGGCATGGGGAGTCGTATCATTGGCACATCGAAATTATACCAAAATTAACTCGCAGTGTTGGCTTTGAATGGGCAACAGGGTTACACATTGTTCCTACCTTTCCACAGGATGCGGCCAGGTATTTGAGGGAATCGTGATGTCCATGTTGACAATTTAAGACTTTTCAGTAGAATATGGTTTCTTGTCTTTGTAGTATCTATGCCGAGATAGCTCAGTGAGTAGAGCGCAGGACTGAAAATCCTGGCGTCCCCAGTGCAAATCTGGGTCTCGGCACCATTCTTTTTTAGGAAAATTCTAGCACATATTTAAGGGGCGGTTCAAAGGAAGCGCATGGTTATAAATCGCAAATGGATTATTGGGATTGTCGTTGCAATAGTCTTTGTGGCTCTTTTGGGGCGGTACATGGACAGGGCCTCCAAGCGCAA
>JADFXW010000085.1:0-4381 GCA_015233375.1 Candidatus Omnitrophota bacterium
GATAATCATTTATTGATGGTGGATTTACGCCCCAAAAATATTACCGGTAAGGACGCGGCCACTCTTCTTGACAGGGTCCAGATTACGGTCAATAAGAACCTGATCCCGTTTGATCCGCAGTCGCCAACGGTGACCAGTGGTATTCGTATTGGAAGTCCAGCGGTCACCACCCGCGGGATGAAGGAGCCCCAGATGGCCCAAATCGCGGATTTGATTGACCGCGCGGTTGGAAGCAGGGATAATGAGGTGGGTTTAGAAAAAATCCGTCAAGAAGCAGATAGCTTAACCAAGGAATTTCCCATTTATCAGGATTAAATATGATTCAAGTAGAATTATCCAGGATTATTATTGATGAGAAACGCCAGGACCAGGTGATTGTCCTTAAAGAGAAAAACGGCGATAGGCAGATACCTATTGTTATTGGGTTTATGGAGGCTTCTTCTATTAAGATTAAAATTTCCGGTCTTGATGTGCCTCGTCCGATGACTCATGATCTGATGGTCGTTCTCATGAAGGTGGTTGGGGCTAAGCTAGAACGCGTGCTTATGGATACATTGGTCAGTAACACCTTCCATGCCAAGCTTGAAGTCAAGCTTAAAGAAGGGGCCTTGAAGATCCTTGACGCAAGACCATCAGACAGCATTGCCTTAGCAGTTCGTCTTAAAGCCCCTATTTTTGTTGCTGAGGATGTTTTGCAAAAATCATCCTTGCCGCAGGTCTAATGAATATCTTGACGTATTATCCTCAGTTGAGTCTGGTCCTTCAGCCATTTCGGAAAAATAAGGTACAGGCATTCTTAGTCGGAGGCGCTGTGCGTGATTATTATTTAAAGCGCCCGGGATGCCATGATTTTGATTTTGCACTCAAGACAGGGTCTATCCCTTTTGCCCGTCGATTTGCCCGGCTCATTAAAGTCGCTTTTGTCCTTTTAGATAAGGAACATGGCTCTGCCCGTGTGGTTAAAAAAGAGGGAGGTCAGATTGTAACTTTTGACTTTACGGATTGGCGGGGCAAAAGTATCCAGGAGGATGTGTCCTTAAGGGATTTTACCGTCAATGCCATGGCTGTTGATGTGATGTTGCCACAAGAAGATTTTGAGGAGGTTCATCTTCCAAGCACTCAGAGGGATTTGGCAAAAGGTGTTGTGCGGATGGTTAACCCTAAAGTTTTTAAGGATGACCCTCTGAGGCTTTTACGCGCGTATGTTTTATGGGCCTCTCTCGGGTTTAAGATAGAAGCCCGGACCAAGGCGCAAATCAAAAAAGACGCGTATTTAATATCATCCGTCGCTACAGAACGTATCAGGGATGAGATTTTTAAGATTTTAGCATCTTCAAGGGCCTATGAGGTGTTATCCGAGATGGACAAAATAGGCCTTTTGCCTCAAGTGATCCCGCAAATAATGGTCATGTATAAGGTGCCTCAAGGAGGATATCATCATTTGGACGTATGGGAACATTCCCTGGAAACAGTGGCCCAATTAGAAAAAATGACACCTTTGTTAGAGAAGGCCCCTCAAAGGAAGGAATATCTGGCCCAAGCCCTGGGCGGTGGGCATACCCGATTAAGTCTTTTAAAGATGGCCGCCCTTTTACATGATATAGGCAAGCCTGAAACCATGCGGCAGGAAAAGGAAAAAAAAAGCTTTCATGGCCATGAACATGTGGGGGAATCCATTGTTCGTCAGATTGCTAAACAATTAAAATTGTCCGTTAAGGAAAGGTATTTTTTAGAGGATGCGGTGCGGATGCATTTAAGGCCTGGGTATTTATCTAATTTTAAGAGGCCAGGGCCCCGCGCGGTGTTCAGGTATTTTAGGGATGCGGGCGATGAAGCAGCCTCTCTTGCGGTTTTAGCATTAGCAGATCAGGCGGCAACAAGGGGGCCATTGACCACCAAAGCTAAACACGCGCATCATGCCAAAATTTGCCAGATGTTGATAGATAAATATTTTGCGCTGAAAGAAGAGAAGCCCAAGGATCGTTTGTTGACAGGCAAGGATTTGATTAAGATTTTAAAACTTAAACCCTCGCCGTTGTTTGGAAAAATTTTACGGCATATTGAGGAATCTGCGGCATTAGGCAAAATTACAACTAAAGACGAAGCCCTGGTGTTGGCCAGGCAGTTGATAGTGGACGGATGAGGTGAATTTATTTTTATTAAAGAGCCAAAATTATGCCCTCTTTCTTGCTTAGTGTGTCAGAACACGGTATAATTAAAAAAATTTATCAAAGTAGTTAGTGCTATTTGGTGTTGGTATGAAAATTTTTATATTAATTATAACAATATTTTTGTTCGTGGCTCAGGGGGCGATGGCCAAAACGCTGCAAGGTGCTGTTTCTTTGTCTGTGCAATGGACCCTAAACGTTGAGGAAGAAAAGATCAAGGCTCAAGGGTTGTTGGTCGAACGGGACAGGCTTGAAGCAGAATATAATCGTTTGGACAACCAAGTGGAAGAGCTAAAACTAGCTGTTTCAACTCAGTTGGATGCCAATAATCAGGTAGGGATTTCGATTCAGACGCCAAAACCTCGTCCAGAGAAAGGCGGCCGTGTTGCGGATTTGACCCAAGAGATAAAAGACAAGAGGCAGCAATTAAAATCCCTTGAGGGCCAAGAGCGGAATATGGCCAAAGAGAAGGCAAGCCTCGAGCGAAAAACAAGACAATTGTATGATGAGATTTTACGTGTCAGGGATCGCCAGCAGGGAGAAAAACAGAGGCGAGAAGTCCGGCCTCAGCAGCAGGAACCGGCAGATGATGAAGGGTTAAACAAGCTGCGTCAACAACTTGAAGAAGAAATGAAACAGGAAGTTGTTTTGAGCAATCAATTAAAAGACCTTAAAAATGGTGTTAGTACATCTTAGGGGTTAAGACATAACTGGTTTCAAGCCCTACATGCGACATATTATCATCGATATTCCCGGCAAAACTATTGGGGTTAGCCGTATAATCCAGATAAATATGCCAGGCTTGAGTGGGAGTCAACTCTAATCCAGTTTTAAAAATATTATGATACTCATAAGGTGCTTGTTGAAAATAACCTTGATCGTATATTTGGGCCACCGTTTCCCGATAATAAGCGCCATTATGGGGCACAACAGAAATAAAAGAACTTGTCAGATCACCCATGGGATACTCATTGGCCCCTAAGGTCGCATTATTAGAATATTCCCAAACACCATTAATAGCCGCCCAATTTGTCAAGGCATAGCGGCTCCCCAAAGAGGCTGACTGCAAACTAGGATCCTTGCCTGGCACAGAGGCTGCATTGACTACTGGATCCTGCGTCTGGTTATCCGTAAATACAAAAGGATCCACTGGCAAAATAGTGCCATTAATGTTTATCGAAGTTGTTTTAGGACGGGCATTCCACCAATAAAGACCTTTGATGGTCCACTTATCAGTCGCATCATAAGTCCATTGCGTGCGGGTGACAGATTCAATATTATTCCCATAGTTGTCCGTCACATACCTGAAATCCCCCAAGCCATGCAATTTATTCTCCAAAAGATCCGTGTCCGCCCTCCAAGCCATGACCTTTCGGCCATAATCCATGCCATTGCCAATCGAAAACACCCCTAAATCATATTGGGAAAGGCCTGGCAATACCCCGGGCAAATAACGGTAATCCGATGGATAAAAGGTCAAATGCTCGCCCCAATAGCTGTCCTGACTTGTACCGTTATAATCAGAAAGGCTTGATTCGAAACTATCATCCATACGGGCAAAATAAATCTGGCTCTTGAAGAAATTCTCTGTAGGGTCTTCGGCCTGATAATTAAAATAATCTTTATTGAGCATGTTTTCAGGGTTCGAGGAAAATTCAAACGAAGCATAATAGGCATTACCGCTAAATTTAGTGGCGTACTTAGGCGTGGTTTCATCATAAAGGCTGTTGGAAGCCGCAACCTCCGCGCTTAACTTCAAACCTTTAATAAGAATCATGCCTGTATCCGCCGCCTCCGTATAATTTTCCGCGTCTTGCTGTCCGTTCACATACCCTTCATGGATGTTTCCCACAGCACCTACATAAAATAAATCGCCAATAAACTGTTTGATACGCATGCTTCCTGGAACAGACTGAAGATCACCATATTCCTGCCAAAGGGTCTTGGGAGTGGCCACCTCAGCGTTGATGGCGGTTTGATCCGTCGGTGTCCAGGTCATGGAAACACCTCGCAGGGCGGTGATGCGTTGACCATCAACATCCTTCGTATAAAAAGACAACGATTTGTCCCAATACCCTGGAGAAAAACTAACAGGGCTTGCGCCGGAATTGATATTCCCGCCAGCCCAGCTGTCAATCCAGGGGCTTTCGGCCCACCACTCTTTATTATTGGAAAGTTTGAGAGGGTCATCCGTCGTCAACGCCTGATTTTCC
>JADFXW010000085.1:4467-7079 GCA_015233375.1 Candidatus Omnitrophota bacterium
GTAGCTTATTTTTGTTTCAGGAACACTAAATCTTTCGGCTGCTTGATTGGTAAAAAATCCAGAAAGACCTGTTTGCGCGGGCACCTTATTCCCATGAAGCTTAACCTCTGGCAAATTAAAGGCATCCCCATAGAGCGATGAATTAACAATTTGTCCAAGCGTGTAGCTCGTATTTCCCCAAGCTAAATACTTCACGTTGGCCGTATCACCCCACCCGTTTGTGGCCGTCACTGTTGGGCTTTTGCCTACATAACTCGAAGGATCCGCAACCAAATTCAAATGCACTGAAACAACGGAAGCAGCCACCGAGGCGTCCATGACCACTTTTAAGCTGGAATAAATTCCGGGATCATAAGTATTAATATTATGATTAAGCCCGCCCGTTGTAATCATACGCCAATTTTTTTCATCCAGGTCTGCGTTAGCTAAAGTAAATACTGATTTGCCTCCTGGATAAATACCCACACTCGCCCTGGCCTCACCTGTGATTTTAAAGGTATTACCCTTTGGTGGAGAAGGCAAAGCTACCTCAAGCCCACTCGAAGGCAATTGGGCCGCTGCTTGAGGGACTGCGCCAGTCCCGGCGCCCATAGGCACAGATGTTACCTCTGCGGGAACGTCCCCAGTGTTGGAAGCCGATTGTCCAGCATCTGCGGAAGGTAATGAAATCATGCTATTGGGAGCACCTGTGCTTTCTGCGGCCAATAACGCCTCATTCACAGCTTGCGTCCTATCTGATGGCTGGTAATATTCATTCAACGCTTGATTAACAGCTTGCGTCTTATCCGTGGTTTGACTTGAATCTGCGTCCTGGGCCATCGCGGAAATAACCAGACCAGACAAGAACACCATGACGAATACGAAAAACCTGATCACAGGGAACCTGAAAATCATTTTAGTATGTAGGATCATAGTAAGTATATAAACCTCCCGCGTAATTGCGCAGCGTATAGCGGCCATTCTCTTTTGAAACCAAATAATCCGGATTCACAGGGATTTTCCCTCCGCCTCCTGGACCATCGATAACATAGGCGGGGACAGCATAACCAGACGTATGCCCGCGCAAGTTTTCCATGATATTAATTCCCGTTGCAACACTCGTACGAAAATGTCTTGATCCGACAATGGGGTCACATTGATAAATGTAATAGGGCCTGACCCTGAGCTTCAAAAGTTCATGAAAAAGTTTTTTCATGACCTCGGGCGAGTCATTAATGCCCCTTAGAAGTACCGTCTGACTTCCCATGGGAATCCCTGCGTCAGCAATCATATTGCAGGCCTGCTTGACCCGGGCCGTAATCTCTTTAGGATGATTAAAATGGACACTCATCCAAACAGGGGAATATTTCTTGAACATGGCCATTAATTCAGGAGTAATCCGCTGAGGCAAGGTTGCAGGGACCCTTGTTCCAATACGAACAAATTCCACATGCGGTATCGCTTTTATCGATGAAATTAAATATTCAAGCATCTTATCCGATAAGGTCAATGGATCCCCACCGGAAATAAGCACATCCCGGATTTCTTTGTGAGAACGGATATACTCAAGCGCCGCATCATAGGTCGAGGTGTTTAAACTATGAGCCCCATCCCCCACCATGCGAGAGCGCGTGCAATAGCGGCAATACATCGCGCACATTTCACTGACCAAAAAAAGCACACGGTCTGGATATCGGTGCACCAGGCCATGCACATGAGAGTTCTTTTCTTCGCCACAGGGGTCAAGCATTTCGTTATCCGTGGTCTCAAATTCATAATCTTGGGGGACTGACTGCAAACGAATCGGACATCCTGGATCTTTTTCGTCTATCAAAGAAGCAAAATACGGAGGGATGGACATCGTCAATTTATCCCCAGCGCCTTGGACACCTCGTTTTTCATGGTCCGTCAAGGTCACAAGCCCGCTTATCGACTCCAGAGAACGGATGCGATTTTTCAACTGCCAACGCCAATCCTCCCACTCTGCGAGACCTGCATCTGGGAAAAACCCAAGAACACGTTCTTCACCCGCAGATAAAGGGATCCGCTCAGTTATCGTCGTCTGGATTATTGGTTCTTTGATATCAACAGCCGCAGGGTTCATGAAATAAGAGCGTCCTCTCTGCCTTGACAGGCATGCTTAAACGACGGGCCTACGGACAGGCGTAAGAGCGCCGCATCCAGAATTTTATGAATGATCTGGTTATAGGAAAGGCCAAGGACCTTACCAAAAAGGACAAAAACATCGTCAGGATTCAAATTAGGTAAAGGGTTGATTTCAAGCACATAAGGTTTACCTTCTTCATCCACCCTAAAATCAACCCTGCCAAAATCACGGCAATCAACAGCATGATACGCCCGAAGCGCTAAATCCTGCAGATGCCCTGCTAATTTCTTATCAATAGGTGCAGGACAGATATGTTCGACAAGCTTTTGGGCCACATGATGGTAAGAATAAAACGCATCCCCCAGCTTTGTCTTACCGCCTATCGCGTATTGGACAACAGGCATAGCTTGGGCTGTGTTCCCGTTTCCTATAACGCCCACCGTAAATTCCTCACCCTTCACAAATTCCTCAACAAGGGCAGGCTGCTTATAATTATGGTAAATATGATCCACCTGTGTCTTCAATT
>JADFXW010000086.1:0-6445 GCA_015233375.1 Candidatus Omnitrophota bacterium
CAACACTGTGGGTATTTAAATCCTAGGCGATTCCCACTCTAATTAAGAAAGAACCTTAATAACCTTCAAACAACGATTGCGTCAGAGCCCACCGCATCCCGACAATAACAGGGATAATTTTCTTGATACCTTCACGCTCAACTTGCGCAATGAGCCTTTGGTCCACATGGACCTTGACCCCGCCATTTGAATCCTTCTCAATACTTATATTTTCATTTTGACGACTTAAATCGATACCGCCATTATCCAAAGGCTTAACATGCCCCTGATCCCCTGGTTCATCGATCGGCGTTGCAGAGGGAGCATCATGATTTGTGCCTGGTGAAGGGCTTGCCTTAACAGCAGGGGTGTCCGTCTTTTGAGAAGATGGTCTTATATCAACAGTAGGAATCTTCGTCGTTTCAGGAGATGGTCTTGCATCAACATTAGGAGAGCCTGTCTTTTTTGGAGATGGGCTTTTATCAACATCTGGAGTTTCCGTCTTTTCTGAATAAGGACTTTCATTATCATCAGGAGTGTCCGTCTCTTATGGAGAAGGAGTTGGGACAACTGAAGGCTCAGCCGTTGGGGTTGAAGATGGTTTTGGTTTAGCTGACGGCGTAACCGATGGTTTTATAGAAGGGATGGGCTTAACAGAAGGCGTTGACATTGGTTTTACAGAAGAACTTGGTTTAACTAAAGGAAACTCAAAAGTTGGACGCATCTGAATCTTTATATGTGCAGCATCTTTAAGGTCCCCCACTAGCTCATTCCCTAACCAATAGCCTGCCCCAAAACTTAATGATAAAAGCAAAAGCGATACAGCAGCAAACTTTCCAACTGACATCGCTGGACAAGCGGCCATTGTGCTGACAACAACCAGTGGTCCAGGTGAGGTTGTTGCCATGGCGGCTGTCCTTGATTCTTTCTCAAGCTCCACCCCTTCCCCTGCCGCCGCATACCCGCCGGAAAAATACTTTCTAGGTAAGACCTTTTGAGTGACTCCATCAATATCGTCCCTGATAAAATTAAACACGCCTTTCTGATAAGCCTTCAAATATAAATCGTAGATGGCCTTATTGGTAGCCGCCTTATTCTGGTCTATCCCTTTAACAGTCCCTTTATTGGCATAAGTACGAGTCAACAAGGCTTCTTTTAAACTGCGTTTAAACCATACAGCCAAAACCTGGGCATAAAAAATTTGACGAAGGGTAGAGAAATTCTTGCCTTCATTGACTTCTTTTTCGATTTCAGGGAGGATTATGGCGCGAATAATATTGGAAGCAATAGTATGGTTATTATTAATTTCAGAACTCCCCCTAACCCCCTCTTTGAAAAAAAGAGGGGGAAATGAAAATTTTCTAGTAAATCCCCCCTCTTTTGTTAAAGAGGGGGCTAGGGGGAGTTGTTTTTGTGCAGCTAAATAATCCTCCTCCAACATCACCTTCAAATGCCCTTTAACAATATACGCGGTCTGGCCATGCTCATAAACACCTGCCTTTTGGGGAACTATCCAGACCTTATTAAAGGTATTAACCGGAATTTCAGTGGTCCCATACTTAGCTCTGGCCTTAGCATAGACCTCTTGCCAAAACTTCTTGCCTAACTCCTTCTGCGGGTATATTAAAGAGGCTGTTAACTGTTTTAACATATAATCTTGGGCTAATAAATCTCTGCCTAAAACAGTCACCCCTAAACTTTGCGGCAATACACGCTCTTTTTCATAAGGACTTAAATTCACCCAAATGTCTTTATCCGGAATAGTCAAAGCTGCAAAGAAATATTTAATCATGCGGTCTGCTTCTATTTTAAGCTCCTTGGGAGAGAATGCTGATTGACCAGGGTCCAAGATAAAATCAAATAAAAACGGATTGTCTTTGTGTACGGTAAGGCCTCTTATCAACGCGGGTGTAAAACTTGGACTTTCCATGACCATGGTTCCAGGGACTGGCAGACCTAAAAGCCCTTCTGCGCGGACCAACGGTGGCAGATATAAAGAAGTGACAAAAAAACAGAAAATAATGGCTAAACTTAAAAGTCTTTTAATCATGTTTCTCCTTTTGATGATTAACTAGAATATACCATCCACTAGGATAAAAGGCAAATTACCGCCTTCCATGCTCTTCTTTCCACTTTTTTAAATAAACCATCAATACCGCGATGGCAGCAGGTGTGACTCCTGAGATACGATTGGCTTGACCTAAATTGGCGGGATTAAAGCGGTTTAGTTTCTCGATAATTTCTTTGGAAAGCCCCGGGATGCCTTTAAAATCAAACCCTTCAGGGATACGGATATGTTCAATATGCCGAAATTTCTCCACTTCCTTTAATTGCCGGCGAATAAATCCTTCATATTTTATTTCATACTCAATTTGGGCCATGATATCCGCGCTTAAATCTTTTCTGTTATCGTCAAATCCTGCCAGCATCTCATAATAAATCTCAGGCCTTTTGATTAAATCATATAAACTAATCGCTTGTTTTAATGGCGCACTTGATGCTTTCTCAAGGACCTCATCCAACAAGGCGCCAGGGGCCACCTTTATTTGTTGAAGACGATCTATTTCCTTAGCGATAAGATCGTACTTGTTCATGACCTTCCCATAATCCTCATCTGACAAAAGACCAAGATCATGCGCCTTGGCAGAAAGCCTTTTGTCTGCATTGTCTTCACGCACAATCAGACGATATTCAACCCTTGAGGTAAACATCCGATAGGGCTCTTCTGTGCCCTTGGTCGTTAAATCATCAATCAAAACACCGATATACGACTCATGCCGTCCCAAAATAAAAGGTTCCTTATTTAAAACATGAAGACTAGCGTTTATCCCTGCCATCAATCCTTGTGCGGCTGCTTCCTCATAACCTGTTGTTCCATTGATTTGTCCGGCCAAAAATAATCCTTTAATCTTTTTTGTCTCAAGGGTTGATTTTAACTCCGTTGCCGGGATGACCCCATGTTCTATGGAATACCCATAGCGGACAAAAGCCGCCTTTTCTAAGCCTGGAATAGAATGCACAAAATCTTCCTGAACCAAAGCAGGCAAACCCGTGGATATCCCATTCGGATAATATTCATCCGTATCCAACCCTTCTGGCTCTAAAAAAACATGATGCGACTGTCTTTCCGCAAATTTCTTTAATTTGTCTTCTATAGATGGACAATACCGCACACCTGTGGCTTTTATCTGACCCGAATACATCGGTGATAGATGAAAATTGGCCTTGATGATTTCATGGGTGCGTTCGGTCGTTCGGGTAATATAGCAAGGCAACAGTTTACGATCGCGGGGAATAAAGGGGGTTCGAAAAGAAAACGGGACAATCGGCTCATCCGAATCCTGTCGCTCCATCCCGGAGAAATCAATCGTCCGGCCATCAAGCCGCGGCGGGGTCCCTGTTTTAAACATTAAAACCTCAAAACCTAAATCACGGATAGATTGCGCCAGATTAATCGAGGCTTTTTCACCTATCCTGCCACCTGATGTTATCTGCGGCCCCATATGAATACGGCCATCCAAGAAAGTGCCTGTGGCAATGACAATCGTTTTTGTAAGAAGAGTCAAGCCTCCCAAAGTTTTAAGGCCCTGTACAGCCCCTTGAGCCACTAATAACTCGCTGACCTCATCTTCTATGACTGTTAAATAAGACTGGTTTAAAACAACTTGCTGCATATACAAACGATATTGCTTGCGGTCTGCTTGACAACGGGACGAACGCACCGCCTGGCCTTTAGAGGCATTCAATTGCCTGAATTGGATGCCGGATGTGTCTGCAGCCAAGCCCATCTGTCCGCCTAAGGCATCAATTTCTTTAACAAGCTGCCCCTTACCAACGCCCCCAATGGCCGGATTACAGCTCATCTGGCCTATAGTCTCTTTAGAAAAAGTAACCATCGCTGTCTTTAATCCCATGCGCGCTGAAGCTAAACCAGCCTCAACACCCGCATGCCCAGCTCCTATAACAATACAATCAAAGTCCATAAGGCCAATAAATTACATCGAATTAAACAAAATGTCAATCCCCTGTTAAAGCAGAAGTCCTCGGTGATAACCTCCATCACCGAGGACTTCTTAACATTGATGTTAATGCCTTACGCCTACCTATCCTGCCCTTGCGGAGCTCCTATGATGTAATAGTTAGGTTGAGGCAAACCATTTGGTACAAGATTTGGAATATTCAGCGCTGTCGCATCAACTGTACCAGGAGCATCGCTTAAGGTATTAGCGTCAAGCTTCGCTCCGTTATTTACTAACCATGGTTGTGAGAACCTGTATAACCATGGATGCATGACCTTATTATAGAAGGAATCATACGCATCCATTCCATCTAAGGCCAGGATTATTTCACCATAGCTGCGGCTTAAGATACTATTATTCATGCTTCCGCTGCCATAATTCCCACCACCCATCAGGTGATTATTTAATAAAACCAAGCCTGGTGGTGTTGGCTGTGGAATCTCCACACGTGGCGTAAATGCTCCACTATTGACCGTACCATTTAATATGACAGAAACCTGGTTTTGACTGGATGCTGACCAAACCCAAAGTATTCCATTCACATCCACATTAACTGGACTAGAGATAGTACCAATAACTCCACTAGCCTCTAGAACGGAATTAGCGGTTGCCTGTAATAACCCTCCTGGAAGACCCAAAATACTACCATTAAGGGCAGTCAAGAAGAGACCATAACCGCCGCCAGCTGAAACCGTACCTGTATAAATTGTCCCAGTGGCATCAAAATCAATGACACCAGCAGTGGTGCTCAAGCCATTGATGCTGCCTAATGTCACCCCGCCTGTTTGGTCAATATAGATATTGTTGTTTACATTACCCCCAACAGCTGTCGAATTATTATCAATATAATTGACCTGAGTATTAATTTCATTAACACTTGTACCAACGCTTCCCTTGGCTTGCAAATACAGGTTATTGGCCACAATATCAACGGTGGTTAAAGGACCATCCAAATCAATGATATTCCTGTCAGAAATTAATGTGACATTATTTAAGGCCGCTGTAACAAGACCTACGGAAATATCATTACCACCACCTGCCCCTGTCTGAGAAGTCAAGGTCACATTACCCACACCTCCTGCAGTAACAGAGGTAGCTGTCAAAACCCCATCACCAACAGCATTAGACTTAATAAATATCGAACCATTACTCGCTGCTGTTGTGCTTAAACCATTAACACTGCCTAAATTAACACCATCATATTCGTTAATATAGACATTACCCGCCACATGCTTGGTCGATGAATAATCATCGATGGTGGCGACTCGAGTATTCAAATAATTAGTTACGGTTCCCACATCTCCACCGGCGGTTAAGAACAACCCTAGACCTCGGATATCAACAGTGCTACTTGGACCATCCTGGTCAGTGACTGTGCCTGCCGAATTAAGGTAGATATTACCGCCAAGAGCAATAATACTGCCCACCACAATATTATGACCTGCTCCTGTTGAGGTTAAGTAGACATTACCCGTGCCCCCCGCTGTAACTGAGGTTGCTGTAATTGTTCCACTAGCTGTAACGCTTAAGTCGCCTGTTGTGGTACTTAAGCCATTAATACTGCCTAGGTTCACAGCACCTGTATTATTGATATAAACATTAACGTGGGTATCTCCTCCTATCATGTCATCAATGGTGTTGACCTGCGTATACAGAGAATCTGCCAAGGTCCCAACACTTCCATTGGCTTGAAGGTACAGGCCAAGCGCGACCACATCCACTGTGGCGACGCCTGCATCCAGGTCTGTGACATTTCTATTGGAATTCAAATACACATTTCCACCTGCTGCTGTCACTAAACCAATCTGGATATCATTATTATTGCCGGTTGGCACATTCCCTAACTGAGAAGTTAAATGAATATTACCACTGCCCCCAGCTGTCACTTGAGTTGCAATCAAAGCCCCATCAGCCGTAGCATTGGTTTTCACAAAGATTGAACCATTACTGCCAGCTGTTGTGCTTAAACCATTGACACTGCCCAGATTAACCCCATCGTATTCATTGATATAAAGACTGCCTCCAATATGCTGTGTCCCTGAATAATCATCGATGGTACCCACCTTGGTATTCAAATAATTCGTCGTAGTACCAACATCTCCGCTTGTTGTCAAGAACAAGCCTAATCCTAGAATATCAACAGTAGCACTTGGACCATCCTGATCAGTTATTGTGCCTGCTGAATTAAGATTGATATTACCACCAAGAGCAGTGATAAGGCCCACCACAATATTATGACCACCACCTGTTGATGTTAAATACACATTACCACTGCCACCAGCTGTTACTGAGGTTGCCGTGATTGTGCCGCTTGCGGTAACACTCAAATTACCAGTCACGGTGCTTAGGCCATTAACAGAACCTAACGTCACAGCACCTGTATTGGTACTATATATGTTGAGGTTTGTGTTACCTGTAATAGTGGCACTATCATCCATTGTTGTGCC
>JADFXW010000086.1:6455-7000 GCA_015233375.1 Candidatus Omnitrophota bacterium
TGTATTAAGATTTGAACCACTTGTTCCAACGCTTCCATTAGCTTGTAAACGTAAGGCATAGCCTGTGACATCCACTGTCGCAGCACTATCCTCATCCGTGATGTTATTATTAGATACGAGTGTTACGGTACCACCCGCAGATGTTCCTGTAATGATTGCCCCTACAACAATATCATTCAAGCCTCCTTGACCATCATTGGTTATCAAGGTGATTGCTGCATTGGCATTGACCGTCACCTTTCTTGCTGTCAAGGTGCCGTCACCAACATTGTTCGCCGTGATATAAACAGGACCATTGTCGCTGGTCAAGCCGCGTAAGTTAGCGCTTGAATCATCGCCTAAAACAACGCCATCAATAGCGTTGATGTAAATCGCACCTGTCACATGACCAGTAGCTGCATTCTCAATATAAGAAGCATTTGTATTTATGGCTTGATTTAACCCTGCCGCACCAACACTTCCAGCTGCCTGTAACAGGAGATTATTCGCTGTCACATTCACGCTTGTTGTTGAATTAGCATTGGTAATATTGCGATTTGAAATTA
>JADFXW010000087.1 GCA_015233375.1 Candidatus Omnitrophota bacterium
CCTGATGCACCCAATCAACCGTTGATCGAACAGGCCCAATCCGAGCCCATCCTTGATTGTCCTCCAAGACCGTGACCATGGTCCCTTGCCTGACCTGACCCAAAGCAGAAGATGTACTGGAGGCTCCTGCACGAACATTCACCTTATCTCCCATGACAATAGCAATATCCTGACCTTCCTTTATTTTTAAATAATCAGATCGGATATATAATTTTGTAGTCGGCAATGGCTGGATTTTGTACCACTCATAACTGCGGCCTAAAACAACCACCTCTGCCCCTTTAGTCAACTTATCAATTTTTTCAAAATTAGTATTTGGACCTGCGCGCACATTGACAGATTCTTTAACAACCTGGGCCAAAAAAGGAAAATGCTCATCGGCAAAGCCTTCCGCCATAAAGGCGAATGCAAGGAATACCGATGAGCAAAAGATTAAATGTCGTATCATTGAGCTCCCTCATAACTATAGAGGGAAGAATGGATTTTATTTTTTTGCACCTGCGGCCGGCTTGGCTGCAGCTTTGGCTGCATCTGCTGGCTTGGCAGCGGCTTGAGGCGTCGCAGCTGCTGCTTCACCTTCAGCCTTTGTCTTCTTCTTGGCCTTCACACGAACTATCTTTGTTTTAGGTAACCCCACCACTGAGGTTTCTTCTTTCCAAAAACCTTTTTTCATCAATTCTTTGATGCGTTCAATACGCGTCTGCACCGACCTTTGCGTGACAGAAGCCTTATCAATTTTTAACGAAGAATGTAATGACATCAAAATCTCCTGACCTGACTTAACCGGTATTGGCTGGGTAATTTTCTTAAAAAAGCCGACGCGCTTTCTTTATTGTTAAAATTGCCAATACACAATAGCCAAAATTTTCCACTTTTAATTAAAAAACTTTGCATCCCTTTTGCTTTTAAACCCAAAGCGTCCTGACGAGCAAAAGCCTCATTCCCATAAGAGGCCACCTGAAGGGTGTAATGCCCTCCTTGAGCTTGCAGGTGATTGACCACAGGTTTAGGGACACTCACATTACCTTGAACCAAAGGCAGGGTTGCTGGAGGCTGCTGCGTCGATGGCCTCACTGGAGCATTCCAAGCTAAAGAAACCCGCTCGTCCAATGCCCTAGCCGCTAACCCCTTTCCACGCTCAACACCTAAAGAGAACGCAAAAAGTGTCACCATTATACCCAAAATTGAGAAAATGACAAGACTTTCTACAGACAGGGTCAAATTAGCCAAAAGAAACTTAGGCTTGTTAATATCTTCCAAACTTGCTGAATTTGCGGGAAAAAGCTCAAACTGGGGTTGTTTGTAATTGATATTCATTTTTTTAAGTCCAATAAAATAAAGGGTTAATAAAAAAATTTTATTATCAAGCGTTTGCGCGCATGAGATAAACTTGAAAGTAAAGACATCCTGATTAAATTTTATTATAGTTCCGGGGCTTCAATAAAGACAAGAGTTTTCTTAACTTTTTTTGGGAAGCTAATCGAATAAACGCATCCACCACCTTGGGATCAAACTGCGTTCCCCGGCATCTTGTCAATTCAGCGAGCATCTGGTCGTTGGATATCGACGGCCGATAAGGCCTGCCCTGCAGCATGGCCTCGACAGCGTCGACACAGGCAAGAACCCTCGCCCCAATCGGGATCTGTTCTTTTTTTAAACCTGAAGGATAACCTGTCCCGTCGTATCTTTCATGATGGTGCAAAATAACAGGGAGGGCTTTCTCCAAGAATTCCGACGAGGAAACAAGCGCGACGCTTTGAGCTGTATGAGGATAGACGAGTTTTAATTCAGCTGATGACAACGGCCCTTGTTTAGTCAAGATTTCAGTGGGAATGTTTATCATCCCCGCGTCATGAAGCATGGCCGCATATTCGATGTGTTTGACAAGATCATGATTCATATCAAGAGCTATGGCTAAAAGACGCGCTATTTTCAAATAAACCGTCGTGTGAGTGGCCCTGCCACAGGATTGTTTCTTGAGCAAACTATCCATCGATGTCATTGCCCCGGACATCACCTTCTCCTGGGCTTGATGTAACTGTAAATTCTTCATGGCTGTCACCACCTGCTCCGCAAACACAGAAAGCATCTCGTAATCAAAATCGCCAAAAGGCCCCTCTTCTTGTTTTTTCTCCGGAGACTCTTTACCTTCTTCTTGATGAGTATGGGTGATTTGACGCCTGACAAAAATAGCCCCAAGATAATCATCCGCAACCAAAGGAAGCCCCATGCAATCATCCTTAAGGACTGAGGCCCCACGGGTCACGGACAGAACATCCTCGGGAATGTTTTTTAATTCTGTGGGTTTGTCTCGCCAAATATTAATCTGGTTATCAAAACTGGCACAAACCACGACATTTTTTTTAGCAGGATGAATCAGATAAACACTGGCGGAAGAGGCATGGATAAACTGGCATAACAAGCGTGTCGTCCTTAATGTCAATTCTTTTACCGTAAAAGTAGAATTAACCAGCCGATAAACCATATGCACGGCTGAAAGGACTAAATGATACCTCTTTGAAAAAGGAATAGGATTTTGCTTCATCAAGCTTAAACCTTTTGGTACGGGTCAAATAACTTTTTGTGCTCATCCAAGGCAAAACGATCTGTCATGGAGGCAATATAATTACAGATGATAGCATGCTTTTCTTTTTTTGTAAACGTTTTCTCCCGAGGATAGACATGATACGGCAATTGCTTGGGGTCCTTTAAATAAACCGCGAATAAGCCGCGGATGACCCGACGAGCCTTGGCAGTCATGCGCTCCACCCGCCAATGATGGTATAATTTCTCATTCAATAATTTTTGTAAATAATCGCGTTCTTTTTGCATCTTGGGACTGAAACAAGCCACGTAGCCCTGACGCTTTTTTACGTCTTTTGCAGACTTTAATTGGAATTGGGTAATCTTTTCATAAGTCGCCTGCAAAAGGTCCTTGGCCTGCATATCAATCAATTCCTTAACAACCTGATAACGAAACATGTCTCTTTGAGGGGGCTTAAGACTCCCCTTAATTCTATCGACCGCTTGTTGCCAAAGCTGGCTTCCCATCAAATCCTCTTCCACAATACAACCAGAGGTCAGGCCATCATCCACATCATGATTCAGATACGCCAAGGAATCCGCCACATCAACGATCTGCGCTTCTAGCGTTGGCCCTTCCTTCCTGTATTCCTCAGGGATATTAACACCCGGCATATCAAAAACAGTTTGGTGCTTAAGGATTCCCACTAAAACCTCACGGGTCAAATTAAGGCCGTCAAAATTTGGGTATCTTTTTTCTAATCTCGAGACAACCTCATAACTACGAAAATTATGATTAAACCGGAAACCCGCTTCACTGACGATATTATTTAACTCATCCTCGCCCGCATGACCAAAAGGCGGATGACCAAGATCATGCGCCAGGGCAATCGCTTCTATCAAATCCTCGTTTAATTGTAAATTCCGTCCCAAAGTGCGGGCTAGTTGCGCTACTTCAATGGTATGGGTCAGGCGAGTACGATAATAGTCACCTTCAAAAATAACAAAGACCTGTGTTTTGTATTCAAGTTTTCGGAAAGCTTCTGAGTGGACGATGCGGTCCCTATCACGCTGAAAACAGGTCCGCAATTCATGTTGTGGCTCGTCGTATTGGCGGGCCCCTGCATCTTTGGACTTCATGGCATAAGGCGCCAAAACCTTACTTTCTAGTTCTTCGATATCTTTTCTTGTACGCATCATGTAGTTTTTGATACACAAGGTTTAAGGATTGGCTAATGACTCTTGTATCAGAGACAACCGGCATAAAATTATGGTCCGACGCCCAACGAGGAACAATGTGAATATGGATATGCCCAGGAATCCCTGCCCCAGCCACTCGGCCAAGATTGATCCCCACATTAAACCCTTCAGGATTAAATACTGATTGGACAAGGTCCTTTGCTGTTTTAAGGTTTTCCATGAGATCACTATATTCTTCCTGGGACAATGGACTAATGTCACTCACATGTCTTCTGGCAATCACCAAACAATGCCCATTGCTATACGGATAAAGGTTTAAAAGAACGGCTGCATGAGGGCTACGGAATAATACTAAATTTTTATTGTCCTGACGAGATGCCAATATCTGGCAAAAAACACACGCGGTCTTTTTTCCTGCTATCTTTGTCACATATTTCTCACGCCAGGGGGCCCAAAGTCTTTGCATACTATTTAAAATTTCACTATTTCCGCGTTTATTTTCTTGCCTTCAATGCTCATCAAACCATAGGTGCAATCATCCATATGACCCGGGTCATTGGGTGTGCCTGGATTAAAATATAATGCCCCTTTTATCCGTTCATTAACTGTCCTGTGCAAATGCCCAAAAACAACCACATCCATCTTTTCATTCTCAAAAATAGAAGCGGCATTTTTGAGCGCATCGCGCCCACCGCCAATATGGCCATGGGTCAAACCAATTCGCAAATCCCCACAGGTGATAACATCCTTTAAAGGCAATTCATGTTTGATGTCCCAAGCATCCATGTTGCCTTGCACGCCTTTTACGGGTGCCAATTTTTGAAGCAGCCTTAAGGTATGCATATCACAAAAATCGCCTGCATGAAGGATAAGGTCAACTTTTTTAAACCGCTGAATCACGGGTTCTGGGATTTCAAAGGAATGTGTATCGGAAAGCACGCCTATGATCATCTGACTATTATCGGCTCATCAAACAAATGCATCAAACAGTTAAGTTGGTTTTCATCCCATACCCACAATTTCTCTTGAAGGGCACGCACCCGGGCATTTTCATCAAGCCCGTTTAAAGACAAGATAACACAACGCAAAGGCTTGGGCTCAAGTTTCTTTATCTCGTCTAATATCCCATTGAGGTCTCTCTCTTGCACGGGGTCTTTCTTTAAAACAACAAGCCATCCCCCTTCTGGACTATCCGCAGAAATAGCATCAAAAAAATTCCCCGTACCGATGCGTAATTTTAAAATCTTAATGTCCCTAAAAGCGTTTAATTTATACCTCCGCCCACATAAGACAAAAGACTCATTATCAAATTTATGCATCAAATCGGAAACCCTGACCGACAAATCCCGACGCGCCACCACACTAAAATCATTAAGGGCACGGCCTAATTCTTCTTTAAACTGTTTACGGGGGAGGCCCTGCTCTACGTCAATGACCTGTGTTCTTCTCTTATAAACATACTTGATCCAGTAGCTAAACAGCTTGTCTTTAATATGATAATAATTACCATTTCGCTCGACTATATTGGCGTCTTGCAAGGCGGACATCCTTAAAACCACCTGAGAGGATTTTACTTGCAGGCCTTCAACAAGCTCGCCTATTTTGTGTTTCCCTTGAGCCAAAGCCCCTAAAATGGACATTGTTAAAGAGGCGCTTTTAGAAATCGTCAGCTCATGAATTCCCAATTCAAAATGACGGCTGATGATGCCCCAGCGGTTAAAAATCAGGTTTTCAATGGCATTGGTGACCAAGGGCGCATAAATTTCTTGTTGGGCATAAACTCCGCTTAAATAAATCAACACCTGGCATAAAATATTCATATACAAAAGATGCCCGAAGCAAAAATCAGCGATAAAATTCTTTAAATGCAACCCTATTTTCACGCCATTAAGATTATGATCTATCAGCCCCTGGGCCTCACTAAAACTAAACGAATCAAGGACCAAGACCTCAAAATTACCGAATAACAATGATAGTTTTTCCGCCAATATACCTTCTGCTTTGGCGCGAAGGGAGCTTGCCACGATATACAAACAATTCTTCTGGGTCATGATGCGTTTGCCTAATTCCGCAAAGACCTCAGGAATCTGAAAATTCTCTAACGCACTGAATTCATCAAAAATCAAGACGAGAGATTTTCCTGTTTCTTGGGAAAAAATCTCTGGCAGAGACAAAAGCATATGATAGGCTTCAAAAGTTTTTCCTTGGGCCCTTAAAGCCTCTAGCGCATCGACTAAAAAGACTGTCCTTGGAATGCTTGACCGTGACTCTTGACATAACAATTTTAAATCTTCATGAAGGGGAAGGGATTTCTTTTTAAGATAATTGTAAAGGAGGCTTTTAATAAATTGGATACAAAAATAATTAAAATCTCGGCCTTCTAAATCCAGATAAACAAAGAGAACATCAGGATCATCCATCTGGGACATGAGCCGATACAAAAGCGATGTCTTGCCGATGTACCTGTCACCCAAAAGGGCCACATTCTGACGATAGCCCTCTTTAAGCCCCATGGCGCGCTTCTTTAAAATATCAAGAACATCGCGACGGCCGTAAAAATTACAGTCAAAATCTATCAAATTCATGGCAAATAGTATAAGGGGTTTGTCGCCTGACTTCCTCGGCGAATCTCAAAATGTTCAACCACCCGTTTACCTATGGGACCAACCTCTGCAACAGCTTCGCCCTTTATCACATGGGCCCCGAGCGCAACCAAAAGCCTTGAATTATGCGCGTATACGCTAATAAAACCATCCTTATGATCTATCATCACGGTCTTACCATACCCGGTAATGTAGTCCGCTAAAACAACATCACCTGCCCTGACCGCCTCAACCGCGTCCCCAGCCTGGGCCTGGATATCAATACCATGACTGAGGACCCCATAACCAATGGGGTCATCAAAATACACCAATATCTTTCCCTTCAAAGGCCAAATAAATTCATTCTTGTTATTATCTACCACATGCGTTGTTATATCTTGCGCCTTTTTAATTCCAGGGATAAAAAGCAATTGCCCAACCTCAATAGTCGTCCCATTGGGGATATGATTACTTTCGATAATATCTTTCAAAGGTACGCCATACGCTTGCGCAATTTGCCAAAGAGTCTGTCCACGTACAACCTTATGGAACGTCCCTTCTTTTTGAACAGGGCCAGGTGTTTGGGGCTGGGCAGGCGGTTGAGGCATGGGTTTATACTCTGTTTTCGCACAACCTGTC
>JADFXW010000088.1 GCA_015233375.1 Candidatus Omnitrophota bacterium
CTCCTAAAATAAGCATTGTCCTTGCCGTATATAACGGATCCAGGTATTTACGGTCTGCCATTGATAGTTGTTTAAACCAAACATATCGAAATATGGAGCTTATCATTGTGGACGACGCCTCAACGGACACGACCGCTGATATTATCAAATCGTATGCAGATCCAAGGATCCGTTATATACGTAACAAAAGAAATTTACGCCTGCCAGGTTCGTTAAACGTCGGGTTTAAAGCAGCCCAGGGGGATTATCTGACCTGGACCTCTGATGACAATCAATATTTGCCTGGGGCCCTTGAAGAAATGCTGTGTTTTCTGCAAGAGCATCCTGACGTGGATTTTGTATATACAGATATGGATGTTTTGGATTTAACGAATGGCAAAAGGACCTTTAAACCTTGCACGCACGGGACGTTCTATTTTGAGAACAGTATAGGGGCCTGTTATTTGTATACCCGAAAGGTTTATGAAACTATAGGTGAGTTTGACCCCTGTTTTGAATGGGTAGAAGATTATGATTACTGGCTAAGGGTCGAAAAAAAGTTTGCCATGCGGCGTCTGGCCCGTGTCTTGTATCTTTATGGGGACCATCCGCAGTCCATGACCCGTTTAAAATTATACTCCATTAATTTTTTGGCCTACATTTTAAGATTTCATCATGGCTATTTGACGTTCAACGAGTTTGTGGGAGCCATCGGCGGATATATGTTGAGATTCATGCCTTTAAAAGTGAGTTCATGGCTAATCTGGGGGCCTGTTATTCAGAAAATATCTGGTTTAGATTTTAAGTTAAGAGCGGCTTTTTGGGGAGGGATTTTCTGTTCCCTGGCAAAAAAAATAAGCACCTTGGGTGTTTTGATATCGAGAAGGCTCCTTAAAGTTTTTAAAAAAGACCGTGATTTCCAGTCTATTTTATCCGGTCTTTTAAGCCCCGACACATCCAAGACACAGGTCCTTTGCATTATTCCTTTTCTGACGATGGGTGGATCAGAGAGGGTCATGCAGGATGTGGTTCGGGGATTAATCCCCAGCGGCTATGATTTTCATCTTTTTTGTTTTAACCGGGATAGAAATCTTTGGACGAAACACTTTTTGACATATTTTGTCAATTTTATCGGGATATCCGCGATTTATGACGTGGATATTTATGCGGATTACTTGATTCAGATTATCCGTCAATTGGATATAAAGGTGATTTTATTGACCAATGAACACATGGTGTACAAGGCCTTGGGCAAGGTCAGGGAAGTTTTTCCTCATATCAAGGTGATTGATGTCATCCATTTGGAAAGGGTTGGGGGCACCCACCAGCATATTTCTGTTATTGGCGCACCCCTGGTGGATTGGCGGGTGTGTATCAGCCGTCATTTATTGGCCTATATGAAGCACAGGTACGGGGTTTGGGGCCTTTCCGACGTCCTGGCTGACCGCCTGAAAGTGATACATAATGGCAGCGATCCCACCGAGTTTTCGCGTGAGTATGTTTCCCCTGGGCAATTTCGTCGAAAGTATCAGATACCTGACGGGACAAAGATAATTTCTTTTATCGCCAGAATGGCTGATGAAAAGAATCCCTTTATTTTTGTGAATATGGCTCGTGGTCTTTTAGCAAAGAACCCTGAGGTCCCGCTTTGTTTTGTCATGGCGGGAGATGGCCCGCTTTTAGGCAGTTTAAAGTCAAAAATCAAGGACCTGGGCCTTATCAGGTATTTTGTTTTGCCTGGTGCTGTGACTCATGTCTCAGAATTACTTCGGGATACGTTTTTATTGGTGGTGGCCTCGACACACGAAGGGATTCCTTTGACCATCCAGGAAGCCATGCTCATGAATGTCCCGGTCATCAGCACTCATGTGGGGGCCATCCACGAGATTATTAGCGATGGTTTAAATGGTTTCTTAATTCAAAAAGATGAGCAGGTTGTTGATAATGCTGTTCTAAGAATGCAGTATCTTTTAAAAAACGAGAAAGAATATCAGAAGATGAGCCTGAGGACCAGGCAGGACGTTTATCCTGAGTTTACCATTAAAAATATGTGTCATCGTTATGAAGGGCTGTTTGCCCAGGTGCTCAATGAACAAAAAACGCAAATGCATTTTGTATCTTAATCGAGGGTCCGTGCTGTATGGGGCAGAGACACGGATGCTTGATATCCTCGGCCATCTGGACCGGACCCAATTTTATCCTTTGGTCCTTCTTCCCGCTCGCGGGCCTTTAAGTGTGCGCGCAGAGAAGATGGGCATTGAAGTTGTTTTTCTTAATTTTGATCTTGGCCCAAGGCCGTCTTTGGGACAAGTTTTTAAGCTCAACAGGGAGATGTTTAAAGTTGTTCGTGACTACAAGGTGGATATTATTCATTTTAATATGCATTTTGGGATAAATCATTTATGGCCCCTTTTGATATGGATGAAGGGCCGCACCGTTGTCCATTTGAGGAGTCATTTCTGGATATACCCGTTTGAACGGTTTTTGATTTATCGTTGCGCAAAAATTATTTGTGTCTCTGAGTGTATAAGAAATAATTTCTTGCAGAAGCGCAGGTCTGATTTTTTGACCTTTATTCGCAAGGATAAAGTAAAGGTCATTTACGATGGTATTGATATTGAATGTTTTAAGCCCATGCCCATTGAAAATGGATTGCGCCAGGAATTGGGAATTCGAAATCAAGAGAAAATATTGGCGGTCATCGGGGCTCTTCATCCGGTCAAGGGTCAGGATCTGGTCATTGAAGCGGCGAGCTTCATCATCAAAGAACATCCTGATGTCAAGGTCCTGCTGATAGGCGGCATATACCTTGATAACGAGGTCAGTTTCAGGTATCAAAAATCCTTGGAAGACCGCATCAAGACGTTAAATCTTCAGGATAAAGTCATGCTCATAGGGCCCAGGCAGGATATAGCACGGGTCATGAACGAAATTGATATTTTATTACAGCCCAGCGAGCATGAGGCCCTGGGCACTTCTATGATTGAGGCCATGGCTTGTGAGAAACCCGTGATTGGAACAGCTGTGGACGGTATTCCGGAGGTCATAGGTCCTCATGAAGAGGCGGGCCTGCTTTTATCTGTCCGCACACCTCAAGAGCTGGCCAGACTTGTTTCTATTTTGTTAAGCGATCCAGCGAGGTCCCTGGAAAAGGGGCAACAGGGCAGAACACGAGTTGAACAGGAATTTAATATTTATAAAACAATCAATAAGCTGCAAGGGATATACCAAGGCCTATGAAAAAACATTTTGTATTCTTACGTAATCCCCCTAAAGAATTGGTGTGGGGAGGACTGGAGAAATTGGTTTGCGAATGGTTTGAGCACATTAATTATAAGCAATGCCGGGTGAGCTTTGTCGTTGGCCCAGGCTGGAGGGAAACTTACGTAAAAGCCTTTGCGGCCAGGAATCTTTCCATCCATGTTGTTGAAACCAATTTAGATCAATCGATGAGCGCTTTTAAGAAGTTTTTGGGCATGTATGGTTTGCTCCAAAAACTTCATGCGGACACGTGTATTTTTGTTCAAGGGCGTTTCTTATGTTTTCATTTTGTCCATATTTTAGCGGCGTGGTTTGTTTGTTGGGGACGGGTTTATATCCATGAGAATCTAGGCGCTCCCAAGCCGTATCCAAGAAAGAGCAGAAAACATTTTGGATTTATCCCTGGCCTTGCCCTGTGGTGGTATGCCCAAAGGGCGCAAACACGACTCAGGGCTTATTTTAGTAAAAGCACGTTGGCGGTCAGTGGAGGGGTCAAAGAAAGTTTGGTCAATGGCTGGGGTTATCCAGAAGAAAAAGTCCTGGTCAGTTTTCACGGGATAGATTTGGAACAATTTTTCCCTTCTCCAGATTCATTTTTAGAGATAAGAAAACGCCTTGATATCGATGTAGAAAGCAAGGTCATTATTGTTTCGGCGCGCTTGTCCCCTGAAAAATGTATCAACAGGGCCATTGATGCCTTTGATGAGCTGGCAGATTTTGACAAGACCCTGGAATTGTTTATTTTAGGTTCTGGTCCTTTAGAGAATCAGTTAAAGGATTTGGCTCTCCGAAAAAAGACGAGAGACCGGATAAAATTTTTTGGTCACGTGGACAACGTGGCAGAGTATTTGAAAGCCGGTAATTATTTTATTTTATCCAGCGACAATGAAGGGTTAGGTCTCTCTTTTTTGGAAGCCATGGCTTCAGGGTTGGTTTGCATCACAACCCGCTGTCCAGGTGCGATGGAAATTATTCAAGATGGGGTCAATGGATTTTTTGCCGAAAAAACTTCACAAGGGGTCAGGGAGGCTTTGCAAAAAGCGTTGGCCTTGACTCCTTTGCAACATCAATTAGTGGTGGATAACGGGGTCAATCTTGTAAGGATGAAATTTGGACTTAATAATATTAGAAAAACATTTTCTATTCTTGGAGTGCCGTATGCTTAAAGTCAGCGTTGTTGTGGCGACCTATAATCGGGCAAGCTTGATTGGCCGTTGTATGGAAAGCCTTTTGACACAGACCTTTAGTTATTATGAAATCATTGTCATTGATGATGGTTCGACTGACGGCACCAAGAAGGTGTTAAAGCCTTTCCTGGGGAAAATACGTTATTTTTATCAAAAGAACGCAGGTGTTTCCAAAGCCCGTAATCTCGGCATTCAGCAGGCCAAAGGCGAGTATATTGCTTTTACGGACGATGACGTTATCGTGGATTCTCAATGGGTGGCTTTCCTGGTGAAATGTTTTCAGGAAAATAACTGTGACGTTGTGGGAGGCCGTGTTTTGCCGTTGTTTCCTGATGAAACCCCTTTATGGGTCAGAAATAATCCAGCCAAAATATCAGGTGGAGTGGTTATATATGATTATGGCCAAGGAACTGTTGTTTTTGACCCATCTCATTATCGTTTTATAGGGGCCAATTTTGCTTTTCGTAAACAGGTTTTAATGGAGTGTGGGACTTTCCGAGAGGATTTGAAATATGACGGAAGAATATCCATGGGTGAAGACACCGAAATCGTTGAGAGAATGATGAAGAAAAATAAGGTCATTTATTATTGTGGGTCAGCGCTTGTCCATCATCCGGTATATATCAAGCGTTTGACCTTAAGATACGCGGCACGCTGGAACATGGCTTTTGGCCGTTTTTCAGCGCGGCAGGAACAGGAAGAAAATAAACACTTCATCTATTGGTGGGGTGTTCCCAGATACCTTTGGAAAGGCCTTATCGTTGATTTTTTGAAGCTATGCACCCGTGTTTTTCATCGTCCGGCTTTATATGATGCCTGCCGTGGATTTTTTAGAAAATTAGGGATGGTCCTGGAATACCGTAAAATGATGAGGGGGTCTTAACATTATGCCTAAGGTCAGTGTTATTATTCCGACATATAATCGGGGGCAATATATACAGCAGGCTTTAGAAAGCGTCCTGGCCCAGACCTTTCATGATTATGAAATTATCGTGATTGATGATGGATCAACGGATAACACACAGGAAATATTAAGAAGATTTAAAGGGAAGATAAGGTCTATGCGCCAGGACAATCAGGGCATTTCCAAAACACGCAATCAAGCCATTAGCCGGTCTAATGGGCAATATATCGCGTTTTTGGACTCTGACGATTATTGGGTTTCTGAAAAATTAGAAGAACAGGTCAGGATACTTGATAGACATCCCCATGTGGGCCTTGTTTATGCCCGGATGCCCATTATTAATGAGCAAGGAGAAAGGATCGGCATGAAACCCTCTGGGGTATGCGGACGGAATTTTAAGGAATTATTGGAAGTCTGGGGAGATTTGCCGACTTCCACCATCATGACCCGTAAGGAGTGTTTTGAAAGGGCAGGATTATTTGACACATCGCTCTGTACCATGGAAGACATCGATATGTGGATTAGAATAGCCCGTTATTATGACCTTTATGAAATTGAGAATAAAGTTTTAGCGTATTACCGCCGTCATGAAGAACAAATAACAAATAACAGGGCCAGGGTATATGAAGGATTGGTCAAGATTTACACGAAAATTTGTAACACCTGCCTTCAGGCTCCGCGGGATTTGATGAAAAGGAGAATTGTGGAAAACCAGTATTTGCTGGCTAAAGAAAATTATATCGCCAAAGAGTATAAGTACGCTTTTTTAAACTCATGGGCTGCTATCAAGCGGCATCCTTTATTAGGCCTATTATTCATCAACAAATCGGATCATTATCTTAACAGGATTTTGAAGCTCATTAAACCCTATGGCCTTATGGTGATGAGTATTATTTCCCTCCTTTTGAGTGGGGGCAGGAGGTGGACATGAATATATGTATTGAGTCGTCCATTCTAAATCATGACCGTCGTTCCGGGCTTATGACCTACACAGAAGGGCTTGTGTATAGTCTTTTTGAAAATGATCGTATCAATGATTACACCTTAGCCTATTATTCGTTACACCGTGCTGTTAAGGACATGCCAGGCCCATCAGGCAGGAATTTTCAAAAGCAGGTTTTAAGGGTTCCTGACCGGGAATTCTGGAGGCGTCAATATTTGATCGACACCGTGGTTTTGCCGCGTTTTCTAATATCCAGGAAAATTAATCGGCCTTCAGGATACACGATGCCGATAGTTAAGAATATTTTCAAGGTTTTAACAATCCATGATTTAAGGACATTAACGATAGGGGACAAATTCTGGAAACAAAACATAACCAATTATAAAAAATCGCTCGATGCCTTGGACATGTGCGTGGTTGTCTCAGAATGCACGAAGCAAGATTTGATAAAACATTTTGATATAACGCCCGGCAAGATAAAGGTCATCTATTTAGGTGCTGACAAACGTTTTTGTCCGCTTGCACCATCAACGGTTGAGGCGGTCAAAGCCAAATATAATATTTGTGAGCCGTTTTTGTTGTCCATGGGTTCCGTGCCGCGTAAAAATATTGAAGGGACAATCCGCGGCTTTGCCACAAGCCGTGCCTCACG
>JADFXW010000089.1 GCA_015233375.1 Candidatus Omnitrophota bacterium
TGTAAATTTCTCCAGTATCTTACGTTTGATTTCCAGGCTTTCTTTGGCCAAAATCATTCTTTCTTCAAGTATAGCCAAAAATTCCTTTTCATCTTTGGCTAAAAATCCAATTCGCGGCAAATTAATGGTGACCACCCCGATAGAACCGGTTAATGGTGAGGCCCCAAACAGCCCTCCTCCGCGGCTTCGAAGTTCCCGATTATCCAACCGCAGACGGCAGCACATGCTGCGCGCATCTTCTGGATTCATATCAGAATTAATAAAATTAGAGAAATACGGAATCCCATATTTGGCCGTCATCTCCCAAAGAAGAGCTAGATTGGGATTATCCCAATCAAAGTCCTTGGTCATATTATAAGTAGGGATAGGGAAGGTAAAAACACGGCCCTTAGCATCCCCGGCTAACATGACTTCCAAGAAAGCCTTATTAAACATATCCAATTCTTTTTGGAACTCCCCGTAGGTCTCTTTTTGAACCTCTCCGCCAATAACGACCCCTTGATTCACAAAATAACTAGGCACGGTCAGATCAAGGGTAATATTCGTAAATGGTGTCTGGAAGCCAACTCTCGTCGGCACATTAACATTAAAGATGAACTCTTGCAAGGCTTGCTTGACATCATCATAGGAAAGCCTATCGTAACGGATAAAAGGACAAAGAAGGGTGTCAAAATTAGAAAAAGCCTGGGCACCCGCAGCCTCACCTTGTAAGGTATAAAAGAAATTAACTATCTGCCCCAGGGCGGTGCGTAAATGACGAGCGGGTTTGCTTTCCATTTTCCCTGAAACACCCTTAAAACCCTGGGCCAACAAATCTTGCAAATCCCATCCCACGCAATAAACACTTAAAAGGCCAAGGTCATGGATATGAAAATCCCCGTTTTGATGTGCTTCTTTAATAGAGGCAGGATATATCTTATTCAACCAGTAAATTTTGCTAATCTCAGAGGAAACATAATGGTTAAGACCTTGAAGGGAATAGGCCATGTTGCTGTTTTCATTGACCTTCCAATCCCTTTGATCAAGATACTGGTCCACTAAATCTGTATTAAACTTTGAGGCAATGGCGCGCATTTCTGCGTGTTGTTGACGATAAACGATATACGCCTTGGCTGTTTTGCGGTAAACAGACGAAAGAAGCACGTCTTCAACAATGTCCTGAATATTTTCAACGGTCGGGTCATTAGAAAACATCTGTTGCGCAATATTAACCACCCTCACCGCTAATTTTTGTGCCATGTCATCATTAAACTCGCCCGTTGCCCGCCCTGCCTTGGCAATGGCATTAATGATCTTCTGCGGGTCAAAATTTTCTGTTTTTCCGTTTCTCTTCAGGATTGTTGTAAACGTTGTGACAGCCATGTCCCCTCCATTCTGTTTAAGAAATGATCCACAAATTTATGAACTCCCCTAACCCCCTCTTTAAATAAAGAGGGGGAAAAAGAATTCAATTATCCGAAAACCCGGTTTCTTCCTTGACTTTTTGCCGCATATAAAGCGTTATCTACCCGACGGACTAAACTATGCCTGTCTGTATTGGCAGAACATTGCGCGGCCCCTATACTCACAGTAATCAGGCGAAAAAAAGGTCTTTCCATGACTTTTTTCCTGATTTTCTCAGCCGCTATCTTTGCCTTTTGGGCATCTGTATCAGGCAAAATCATAATAAATTCATCTTCCCCATAACGGCAAATCACGTCCGTTTGGCGCATATTTTCTTTTAAGACTTCTGCGATGGATTTTAAAACCTTGTCACCTTCATGATAACCAAGGGCATCATTGTACGCTTTAAATTGGTCTACGTCCACCATCAATAATGATAAATCCCGGCCATACCGTTTAACACGAACAAGCTCATAATCCAGAGTTTGGATGAAATAATGGTAATTATACACGCCTGTGAGCGCATCTGTCACGGTTAAATATTTAACATTTTGATAAAGCCGTGCATTTTCAATCGCAGCCTTGGTCTGCCTGGTAATCAAGGAAAGCATGCTCAAATCAAGATCACTAAAGGTGCGATTACTGGCCTTTTTATCTGAAACATTCATCATCCCTAAAAGACGGCCACCCATTTTTATAGGAACACTTAAAAAGAGGTCACTTTGATAAACAGCACCATCTATCTTCAATGAACCATGATTTTTCCCAAAACCGCCTGGGGAACCACTGGTCCGGTGCAGCTCAATCAAGTCTTCCATCTGGTCACCTAAACGTAACAAATGAACACCTATCCTGGATTCATCAATACCCTGATGCCCTCTGATGCACAGCTCACCTGAAGCCTCATCCACAAACATAATGGAACACTTGCGCACTTCCAATATCCGGCAGGTCCTTTCAATAACAAAATCAATTAACTTATGTAAATCTGAAATATGGTGGAGACTGGCCTCCAGGCTTAACACCTGTTCTAATTTATTCTTTTCATCTGCCAACTGGGCATTCAAACTTTTTAATTTCTCCTGCATGGCCATACGTTCCGTCACATCCTTCCATACAGAAACAAAATACATTACTTGTCCATCTAATCCTCGTACAGGCGAAATACTTTGATCAGCAATAAAAAATTCACATGTCCTTTTCTTATCTATTGTTTGCGCATGAAACACCTGGCCAGATAATATCGTACCCCATAATTCTTGATAATACTGCAAGGGGTGCTGGCCAGATTTTAATATTTTAGGGTTCTGCCCTAATACATCTTGCCTGCTATAACCCGTTGTATGCTCGAAAGAATGGTTGACATATTCAATAACACCATCCTTATTGGTGATCATGACATGATCATCTGTTTGCTCAAGCGCCTGAACGAGCATTGGCAAGATTTGGCTACACTTATCCTCCACAGATAAGATATCCATAAGCTCAAAATAGCCTTTCTTTTATACCTTTTCCGTCACTGACAAAAGACGGTTTATCGCAGGCACCAGACGCTTGTCCAAATCATTTTTATCAATAATATCGTCGATATCCCTGGTATCACAAAAACTTCTGATATCATCCCTGGCATACATGGTCAAAATGATGATACCACAGGAGGCATCCTGTTTTTTAAGAGAAGCGGCCATTTCTAAAACCTTGCCTGACCCGCTCCTTAAATGAATATCAATGATAACCACTTGAGGGGCTTTTTGAACCGCTATCTCCATCCCGTCTTGGGCAGTCATAGCTTCAAGAATATCTGCTTTGATGCCTTGGACTAGGATAAAACTTTTCAAAGCCTCCCTAAAATCCTTGTGATCATCAATAATCAATATACTGGGTACTGTTTCCATAATTAGGGCTTTAAATAATTACCGTGACGCCTGATGGTCGCCTCCGGGTCTAATGGTTTGTAATCTTGTCTCTGGGAATCCCATACAGTCACGACTTTTTCATCACCAAAAAATTTCTTGGCCCAATCCATTTCCGCTCTCTCAATAGGTTTAACAGGACAAGGCCTCAGCGGGGTGTTTAACTGAATCTCATCAGGATTCAAGTCCCGCGCCAAGGCAGCCAACTCACAGACATCGTCCAAATTATCCTCAATTAACATGATCTGCAAAGCAAACTTGCCCTTAAAGTCTTGTCTAAATTCACGAATACCACCCAGCATTTTCTCAAAATTTAATTCCTTGCCATTAACCGATTGAAAAGACTCCTGGTCAAAGGCGTCCAGCTTAGCCAAAACAAAATCTGCTTGGCTCAAATCAAGCCTCACCTCTTTCTGGTGCATTAGCACAGAGTTGGTGATAACCGCCACTCGCCCAAGACGCTGGGCTTTAATCAGATGTATCATCTGGCCTAAATTCTTGGCCAAGGTGGGCTCGCCTCGCCCTGAAAATGTCAAATAATCCACAGCATCCAAGGGCACTCGTTTTATTTCTGCAATAATATCCTCAGATTTGACATATTCCTTGCGTGTATGACTTAAATGAGTCGTGAGGCCCAACTGACAATACACACAATTCATATTACAAATCTTATCAACCGCAGATAAAGGGTCTATCCCCAAGGAACGGCCAATACGCCAGGAATAAACCGGGCCATAAATATATTTAAATGGGCTATCCATAAACGATTTTCTTTAGTGAAAGTATTTATAATTATAACAATGGACAAGAAGAAATTATATACGCTGTTCTACGTAAAGACCTACGTATAAATACCTATTGAAAAAACTTTTATCTTTATGGCTTGCCAATGATTTCCGCGGCCTTATTACAAAGGTCACTGGCTTTAAGCGGCTTGACCAAATAAGACTTAACGCCATAGCGGTGGAATAAAGGTTCCATTTCATTATACGCGGTTAATACGACAACGGGGATTTTGGCATATTCAGGGACCTTGCTTTTTTCCATAATAAAGGTATACCCGTTCATATTAGGCATTTGAATATCCAGGAATATCAAATCAGGAACATTAGTCTTTAATACTTTGAGGGCTTCTTGACCATCTAAAGCCGTGTATACCGTATACCCCAAGCTTTCTAACTTGGATTTAGTAATGGCCACAACCACATGCTCATCATCAATAACTAGAATGGATTTAGGCATAATTTATTTTATCTCCATTAAGTCTTCTATGAAAGGAATTTCTGGATTATATATTTCCGCCATGATAAATTCTAGGGCATTCCAATAAACCCCTAAAATCTCATGAATATCCTGGGCCTTACCCTCTTTCATAAATCGTTCGATATTAATAGTCCTTAAATGATACAAAGCCCCATTAACAGACCTGCCAGGGAATTGCTGAGACAGATAATTAACATACAACGGCATCTGGAACGACTTCACATGATCCCTGATATATTCACGGCTAAATTTAGAGGGGTTCAGACTGTCTATAGTCCTTGATAACCCTTCATGACCACCTGTCTTATAATCTAAAAGCAAAATCGAACCATCAAGCATTTCGTCCACCCTATCCATCCTATAGCTGATAGACACCTGTTGGCCTGCCAGATGAAGTGTTTCTTCAAACCTGCGTTCAATATAAAGAATCTGCCCAACATCCCTCTCACAACGTTTCGCTTCCTTGTCAAAAAAATGCTCAAGCCTTGCCCTTATCACGGTTTCCATTAAAAAAGTGTCTCTGCGGCCAGCCAGGCCAAAAGATTGAGCAAATCGGGATTCATATATCTTGAAGAAGTATTTCCTAAACCCTTCATCCAAAACAGGTTTTTTCCCAATAAAAACCCCGAACGTTTCTTGTAAAAGGGCGTGGACAAAAACACCGATATGTTTGCTTTCCGGGTCTTCCAATAAATCTTCCGTTAACTGAAGGCCTAACACATACCGGCAATAAAAAGCATACGGGTTTTGCAAATAGGTGTTAATAGAGCTTGCGGAAAAACGGAAACCCTTTAAAAACCTTATCATCTCTGGTGTCTTTGGAATAACACGAAGAGGCTTTTCCACTGACACCTCAAAACCTGCACGAGTAATGTCCACAACACCTATGTTTCCTTGCCTCTCTTCCTTCTCCCAAATAAGCTCTTCCAAAAACCGGCTTCGGGTGCGATCATTGTTCTGCTGATAAAGCAAATGGACATTTTGGGCTGCAGAAATAAGACGCATAAACCAATAGCGCTGGATTTCTTCCTCAAGTTCCAGGCGATCCAGATTAAGCTTGATCATGACCTCTCGGGGAATCAAGGGTTCATAAATATTTAAACCTGGCAAAAACCCTTCATTCACATCAACGATAATCACATTCTTAAAATTCAAGGACCTTGTTTCAAAAAGCCCCAAGATTTGTAAACCCCGAAGAGGAGAGCCTCGAAACGCCACCATCTCAGACGATAAACGCTCCTCCAAAACCTTAAACAGATCCACCGGCTCAAAAATTTCATAAGCAAAGGCGCAGGCCTTTAATTCCTCACTGACTTCTTGTAATCTCAAGGCAATTTGGGCATTAAAAGGATACTGCTCCATGGTCTTTTGTTCTTGCATAAAAGAAATAAAGCCTTCCAGGGCGTCTGCTAAACGCGAAGCTGTTTTCATGTCCTCAAAATCATGCAAAAAGATTTTATGGATAAGACCAGCCGTTCTTTCGATTTCTTCAAACCTGACAGTCTGTCCCATGGCTTGCATGGTTTGGACAACAAGGTTTGTTAGTTTTTCATCCTTAAAGATGTCTTGAGGATCTAAGAAAATCCGGCCTGAAAGCTCTGTCAAAACCTCTCCTTTAAGCACCTCCTCAACCTTGGCTGTCCACACACGCACTAAACCCGGCACTGTTTTTAAATCAAGTCCTTTAATCAATGGATGCTGCAAAAGTTTCAAGTAATCCTTGGTATAATACAAGCCTCCTTTACGCTTCAGTTGTAAAGATAGGATATGGGTCAAAAGAGAGTAGAGAGCGCTTCTCTTCAAAGGATATCCCATCGAAATATTAAAAGACTCAAACTTATGTCCCACCGCAGTCAATAAGACGGCCAAAAAATCTCCATCTGGCACAACAATGACCGTTGATTCATAATCAGATATCCCATCTAAAATACTGCTCACCATCCCTGCTTGAGCATGGCCATCAAAAGCCTCATAAATTTTTAAATTAAAATTTGTGGGTTTTACCTCTGGTCCTTCTGTCACTGGTTGACCAAAGGTGTTTGCTATACGTAAAAGGGCAGGCCAACGACGCTTGTCCCCTTGCATGAACAGGACGGCTTGGCAGCGTTCATAAATATTTTTAAGGACAATGTTTTCAGTGCGGTGCAGATAAAAGAAATTACAAAATAAAATCTCATCGAACGCCTTAAAATCACACCCTCCCACTTTGAGGGCTGCTTGACGGTATTGAAAGCCGCGGGGGCAAAGTTTGGCCTTCATCAGTGCTTGATGATAAGCTTCACGAATAAC
>JADFXW010000008.1 GCA_015233375.1 Candidatus Omnitrophota bacterium
GATGCTAAGTAAGATTCCTCCTAGTGAAGCCATTAATCAATTTTTAAGAAACGAGTATCAGCTTAATATTAAAGATAGAAAAAAGATTTTAAATTTATTGTTTCCGGATGCTGAAAAGTTGAAGCATTTTATATCCAGGTTTTCAGCTTTAGGTGCAGTGTTACTTCCTGAAGATATTTGTTTGGCTCTGGCTCAGGAAGGAAATATGTCTCTGGAAGAGTTTATTTTGAGCATTGGCGTTTATAAAAGGACAAGAGGCAAGGTTGAGGAGATTAAAAGGGAGGTTTATACCAACAAGGTTATTTATAGATGCCAAGGTTCTTCTTGGGCAAGATCTAATATAGATGACATATTTATCAAGAGGCTTCAGAGAGAATTATATCTTTTCGGGCAAGATACAGACTTATTAAGGGGACGTATTAAAGCTTGGGTTTGGGTGCCTCAGGCGGACGATATTGCGTTATTCTGTGTTCAAAGGTTTAGGAGGTTTTTATGTTGGTCATTTACTGGATTGGCGGGATTGTTGCCTTTTTATTATTTATTTACTTATTAATAGCCTTGCTTAAACCGGAGATATTTTAATGAATTTTAACAATTTTATCCAAACGGCTTTTTTTCTTGGCGTGTTATTATTGCTCATTAAGCCTTTTGGCCGTTATATGGCCCGTATTTATGAAGGAAGGCCTGCAGGTTTAAATGTGTGGTTATCCCCGGTTGAAAAATGGTTATACAGGATTTGTGGGGTTAAACAAGACGAAGGTATGCCTTGGAAGATTTATGCTTTAGCCATGATCATGTTTAATATTTTAGGTATATTGGTGGTTTATGCCATCCAACGCTTGCAAGGGCATCTTCCTTTAAACCCCATGAACCTTCCGGGAGTCTCTCCAGACTCTTCCTTTAATACAGCCATTAGTTTTGCCACTAACACCAATTGGCAGGGCTATGCGGGTGAGAGCACCATGAGTTATTTGACACAGATGGCGGTCTTGGTTGTCCAGAATTTCGTTTCTGCAGCCACAGGTATGGCGATTTTGGTTGCTGTGATAAGGGGCTTTGTTCAAAAACAAATGCACACCATTGGCAATTTTTGGGTAGATATCACAAGAAGTATTCTTTATATTTTGCTTCCGTTATCTATTCTTTTTGCTTTAGTTTTTGTGTGGCAGGGGGTGCCGCAGACACTTCATAAAAGTGCTCAAGCAACACTTCTTGAAGGGACCAAGGATAGTAATGGAAAGCCTGTGACCCAACAGGAAATCGCCTTGGGACCAGTCGCTTCCCAAATAGCGATTAAGCAATTAGGAAGTAATGGCGGGGGTTTTTATAATGCAAATTCTGCTCATCCGTACGAAAACCCAACCCCATTAACCAATTTTCTGGAATTACTGGCTATTATGCTTATTCCCGTGGCGTTGTGTTACACCTTTGGGGATATGATAAAAGACAGAAAACAGGGATGGGCCATCCTTGCCACGATGTTTATTGTTTTTTTGCCCTGTTTGTTTGCTTGTATTTGCATCGAACAGCAGGGAAATCCATTATTGGATAAATTACAGGTGGATCAACGGGCCACAGATGCCCAGCCTGGCGGCAACATGGAGGGCAAGGAGGCCCGCTTTGGAATTGTCAATTCCAGCCTTTGGGTTGTTTCCACAACAGCGGTAGCCAATGGCTCTGTGAATTGCATGCATGATTCCTTGATGCCTATCTCAGGGCTCATACCATTATGGCTTATACAATTAGGTGAGGTGATTTTTGGCGGGGTTGGTTGTGGTCTTTATGGCATGATCGCCTTTATTATTGTGGCGGTTTTTATGGCAGGTCTCATGATAGGTCGCACTCCAGAATACTTGGGAAAGAAAATAGAGGTTTATGAGATAAAGATGGCCTGCCTGGTGGCGCTTATTCCTCATTTATTTGTGTTGCTTCCAACAGCGATTGCGGTAATGACAGCTGCCGGGAAGGCCGGAATTTTAAATTCGGGTCCGCATGGTTTTAGTGAAATCCTTTATGCGTTTTCTTCTGCAAGTGGTAATAATGGCAGCGCTTTTGGAGGGATTAATGCTAATACAGTATTTTATAATGTGACCACGGCAGTGTCGATGTTTTTCGGCCGGTATTGGCTGGCGATTCCCATGTTGGCCATTGCAGGGTCATTATCCGCTAAAAAAATTGTACCAGTGACCCAGGGCACCTTGCCCACCCACACCCCTCTTTTTATTGTCTTTTTAGCAGTAGTGGTCCTGGTTGTTGGGGCCTTGGCGTTTTTTCCAGCCTTGGCGTTAGGCCCTATTGTTGAGCATTTGATGTTGAAGGGAATATAATATGAAAAAAACACATCATAAATCAGCCTCCTTATTTGAACCCACGATATTGGGACCAGCGGTCATTGAATCATTCAAGAAATTAGACCCTCGTCATCAGATTAAAAATCCGGTGATGTTTGTGGTTTTAGTGGGAAGTATTCTCACATCAGGATTATGGCTTCAGTCCTTAGGGGGTCGAGGAGAAGCAGCGCCTGGATTTATTTTAGCGATTTCAGTATGGTTATGGTTTACCATCGTGTTTGCCAATTTTGCAGAAAGCATGGCTGAGGGACGTGGTAAGGCCCAGGCTGAAAGTTTACGGAAGGCCCGTAAGGATACCCCGGCAAAAAAATTATCCAAGCCTGTCCGTGGGGCATCTTTTGAAAATGTTTCCGCGACCACTTTAAGAAAAGGCGATATTGTTTTAGTAGAGCAGGGTGATTATATCCCTATGGATGGTGAGGTGGTTGAAGGGGTTGCATCTGTTGATGAAAGCGCTATCACCGGTGAAAGTGCGCCTGTTATTAGGGAAAGCGGTGGGGATAGGTCCGCAGTTACAGGGGGGACAAAGGTCCTTTCTGATTGGCTTATTGTGCGTATTAGTGTGGACCCAGGCGAAACATTTTTGGACCATATGATTGCAATGGTGGAGGGGGCCAGGCGCCAGAAAACTCCGAATGAAGTGGCTTTAAGCATTTTATTGGTTGTTTTTACGATTATTTTTCTTTTGGTGACTGTCACTCTTTTACCTTTTTCCATGTTTAGCGTGACGGCTGCTGGTAAAGGGGTTGTTATCACCGTGACCGCTCTGGTTGCCTTGTTGGTTTGTTTGATACCAACAACAATAGGTGGGCTTCTTCCTGCGATTGGAATTGCAGGCATGGATCGCATGATTCAGGCCAATGTGATCGCCACCTCCGGCAGGGCTGTTGAGGCAGCTGGAGATGTGGATGTTTTATTGCTGGATAAAACAGGCACCATCACCTTAGGCAACAGGCAGGCGGTTGCATTTATTCCTGCTAAAGGTATTAAGGTTGAGGATTTGGCGGATGCGGCCCAGCTGTCCTCTTTATCAGATGAGACACCAGAAGGCCGAAGCATCGTGGTCTTGGCTAAGGATAAATATGCGATTCGGGAAAGGCAGACCAATCAATTGGAAGCAAGGTTTATTCCTTTTTCTGCACAGACCAGAATGAGCGGTGTTGATTTAGCAGGGAATCGTCAAATAAGAAAAGGTTCTGTTGATGCTATTGAAAATTATGTCAGGCAGGACGGCAGACAAATGCCGGATGATTTAAAGTCGAGCATCGAGGCTATTTCTAAAGAGGGAGGGACCCCTTTGGTGGTTGCAGAAAACCATAAGGTTTTAGGTGTTATTCAATTGAAAGATATTATTAAAGGGGGTATCCGTGAACGCTTTGCTGAATTACGACGCATGGGTATTAAGACGGTCATGATAACCGGTGATAATCCCCTGACAGCTGCGGCCATTGCTGCTGAAGCCGGGATGGACGACTTCTTGGCCCAAGCCACACCAGAGACCAAATTAAAATATATTCGGGATATGCAAGCTGGAGGACGTTTGGTTGCCATGACAGGAGATGGGACTAATGATGCGCCAGCTTTGGCCCAGGCAGACGTGGCTGTGGCGATGAATACAGGAACACAGGCTGCTAAGGAAGCTGGGAACATGGTTGATTTGGATTCTAATCCAACAAAATTGATTGAGGTGGTCAAAATAGGAAAACAGCTTTTGATAACACGGGGTGCTTTGACGACCTTTAGCATTGCGAATGATGTGGCTAAATATTTTGCGATTATTCCAGCGGTTTTTGTGGGCACCTACCCGGCTTTAGGGGCCCTTAATATCATGCATTTGGCAACCCCTCAAAGCGCCATATTATCTGCAGTTATTTTTAACGCGCTTATCATTATTTTTCTTGTTCCTTTATCGTTGTTTGGGGTTCCTTATAGGCCTATGGCGGCGAGTCGTCTTTTAAGGGACAATCTTTTGATATATGGGTTAGGCGGAATTATGACCCCGTTTGTAGGGATTAAAATAATTGACATGATTCTAGCCGCACTTCATTGGGTTTAACCATTTTCCCCTCTTTGCGAAGCGATTAAAGAGAGGGGCAAGGGGGAGTTCTTTAAATAGGAGAAAAAATGTTTCTAGCACAACTTAAGACCGCCATTGTTCGTTTATTATCTTTACGGTTTTAACAGGGTTCCTTTATCCGCTTTTTGTGACGGCTATTGCCCAAACGGCATTTTCTCATCAAGCCAACGGCAGTTTGGTTGTTGTTCAAGATGGGAAGGTGTTGGGATCATCTTTGATAGGACAGAATTTTGATGACCCGAAATATTTCTGGGGCAGGATATCTGCGAGTACCCCAGCCTATAACGCAGCATCTTCTTCAGGTTCTAACTTAGGACCATTAAACCAAGCCTTGCTGCAGCAGGTTAAAGGACGTATCGCTGCTTTAAAGGCAGTAGATCCTGGTAATAAAGCGCCGATTCCTGTTGATTTAGTGACGTCTTCTGCCAGTGGTTTGGATCCGCATATCAGTATGGCTGCGGCTTATTATCAATTGAGCCGTGTGGCCAAGGCCAGGGGGATGAGGGTCGATGATGTTCGGCGCATTGTCGAGAAAAATACCCAGGACCGCTTAGGAGGATTATTGGGAGAACCTGTTGTTAATGTCCTTGGTGTTAATTTAGCGCTGGATGAATATAAAAAATAATAACCCCGCCTTTTAAAAATGAAGTATTATAGTAATCATGGACAGACCTAATCCTGACGCACTTTTGGCTCAATTTAATGCCGAAGAACGCCATCGTGGAAAATTAAAGATTTTCTTTGGTATGTGCCCTGGCGTTGGCAAGACCTATGCCATGCTTCAGGAAGCCAGGCAGCGCCAGAATGAGGGTTTTCGTGTGTTGGTGGGGGTTGTTTGCACCCATGGACGCGCTGAAACCCTGGCTTTGTTGGAAGGCCTGGAACAAATTCCCCTGAAAAAGATAGATTATCGGGGTATTCAGCTTGAAGAGATGGATATTGATGAAATCCTCAAGCGCCGTCCTCAATTAGTTTTGGTTGATGAACTCGCCCACACGAATGCCTCTGGAAGCAGGCATCCTAAACGCCAACAACATGTATTCGAAATATTGGCTGCGGATATTGATGTTTTTACCACCCTTAATGTTCAACATGTAGACAGCCGCAGAGAGGATATCCTGGCGGTCACACGTGTCGCTGTTGGGGAAACCGTTCCTGATACCATCCTGGACGAAGCCTCTGAAATCACCTTGGTTGATCTTTCGCCTCAGGCTTTGCACCAGCGCCTGGTTGAAGGCAAGGTCTATGTGCCTGAAAAGGCCGAGGCCGCAGCGGCTAATTTCTTTAAGACAGAAAATTTGTCCGCTTTAAGGGAAATGGCCTTAAGGCTGACCACGGCTCATGTGAACAAGAATTTGCGCTCCCTGATGTCTGCCAAAGGCCTTTTTGGGCCAACCAGAAGTGGGGAGCGTATTTTGGTGGCTGTGGGGGTGACTCCTTTTTCAGAGTCTCTTATCCGTATGACCCGTCGATGGTCAGGGATGTTGGACTCTTCCTGGATCGCTTTGCATGTGGAAGGATCCACTCCGCTTTCTGAAGAGGACAAGGAACGCTTGCTCAAAACCCTCACCCTTGCCCGCCAGTTGGGCGCTGAAATCATCCATCATGTCGATGATGACTTGGCCCAAGGTATCATTGATGTGGCCAATAAAGAAAACGTGACCCAGATTATTGTTGGGAAAACAATAGAAAAGAGCTGGCAAAGAGTATTCAGGATACCCACCTTGGCGGATCGGCTGATCAAATTAAGCGGCCAAATTGATGTGCATATGGTCCGTTTATCGACGGGTGACAGGGAGTTTCCTAAAAAGAAGGGGCGAGTTTTTCCCAATATTAAGCCTCGGGAATATGTATTAAGTTTCATGCTATTTTGTATTGCTACCATCATTAATTTGTGTTTGAGCCATTGGGCGGGATATCAGGCTACAGGCATTATGTATTTATTGACGGTGGTTTTAAGTGGTTCTTTTTTAGGCAGGAGTGCGGCCTTTATGCTGGCCACCTTGAGCGCTTTTGCATGGGGATATTTATTTATTCCGCCTAAATACACTTTTTCTTTTAGGAATAGTTATGATTTAGAGTTGGTGGGGATGTTTTTTATCACGGCTTTGATGATGGGTTTCGTGACCTCTAAGCTGCGTCGGCAAAAAGAAGTGGAACAAAAACAGAGGCTTCGTTCCGAGTCTTTGTATGAACTCACACGCGCCCTTGCCCTTAGTACAGACATAGCACAGGCCATGAGGGTGGCCACAGCCCAAATTAATTTGCTTTGCCGATCCTTAAGTATGGTTTTGATGATGGATGAACAAAAGGAGCCTGTTTTTGATAATGCCGTTGGGGATGAGATTGAAATGACTGACAATCAAAAAGGGCTTGTCCAATGGGTGGTAGCCAATAAAAAGGCGGCAGGGCGTTTCAGTGATACCTTGTCCCAGCAGCCTTTGATGTATTTGCCGTTAATGTCATCAGGAGAGGTCAGGGCTGTTTTGGTCATTAAACTGCTGACTGAAAAACCCTTGGATTTAGCCCAAAGGACTTTGCTTGAGTCTTTTACGGCATTGATGACGGTGATGTTAGAGAAGCATAAGTTATTAAAGATTTCACGCGAAGCAAAAATGAAAGAAGATACGCAGAATTTGCAAAGCGCTTTATTGGATAATTTATCTCATGAGTTAAAAACTCCATTGACGATTATTTCTGGATATTTGGATGCTTTAGTGTTGTTTCATCAATGGCCCAAGGATGCCATGGACCTTTTGGAAGAATGCCGCTTGGCTTGTTTGAGGTTGACCAATGGGGTTGACGCGGTCTTGGATTTGACTAAGACACGGGTAACTTAAGGCCTAATTTTGCCTGGTGCGAGGTGAAGGATATTATTGTTCAGTCTTTAAAGCAGGTTTCATTGCAGGACAATGACAAGCGTATTCATGTAGATTGTCCACAAGGGACCTTATATGTGAATGTGGATTTCTACATGATAACGCAGGCCTTGAAGAATATTGTGCATAATGCTCTGGTTCATGGCCCTGAAGGGGGGCGGATTGATATTCATGTCAGGCTTTTAGACCAAAAAATCAGGATTAGCGTGGTTGACCAGGGCGAGGGTATTTCTAAAGAGACCTTGGCCAAGATTTTTGACAAGTTTTACCGAGGTGCTCAAACAAAAAGAGGAGGCCTGGGGCTTGGGCTTTCCATCGCCCGGCGTTTTGTTCAATTGAATGAAGGGGATATTCAAGCAGAAAATCTCTCGCCCAAAGGTTTCATGGTGACTATAACTCTGCCCATGGTGGATAAAGAGTGAGACCATTCAATAATAAGCGTTTTTTTCATCGTCAAATGTCCCGTCCTGTTCAGGGTCGGCGTGTGGATGAATTTGAAAAGAAGTTTTTGGCTGGCATTCCGATAGACCCTTTTCCCAGGATTCGTCTTGAAGCGGGAAGTCAAGAGTTGACCATGAGGGCCATGGATCTGATTTGCCCTATCGGCATGGGGCAGCGGGGACTTATTGTGGCCCCACCCGGTTCAGGGAAAACTACCTTTCTTAAACATATTTGCCAAGCTGTTTCTCGTGGCACACCTGAGATAAAACTTTATTGCCTGCTGGTGGATGAAAGGCCTGAAGAGGTCACTGAATTTAAAAGAACGGTCTTAGGCGAAGTCCACTCTTCCTCAACAGATCAAAGTTATGAACATCATATCCAGACCGCGGATGGCTTGATGCAAAAGGCTTTTGTGGATGCGGCAGGTGGGCGGAATGTGATGGTGGTGATTGATTCGCTGACACGGCTTGCCCGTGTCCATAATGCGCAAACCCGATCCAGCGGCAGGACCATTTCAGGAGGGGTGGATGCCCGTGCTCTTGAGGTGCCCAGGCGTATTTTTGGCGCTGCTCGAAAAATTGAAGGAGGAGGCTCTCTTTCTATTTTAGCTACAGTATTAATAGAAACAGGAAGCCGGATGGACGAGGTGATTTTTGAGGAGTTTAAGGGGACAGGCAATATGGAAATTGTGCTTTCACGGCAAATCGCGAATCACCGTATTTTTCCTGCGATAGATATACAAAAAAGCGCCACCCGCAAACAAGAATTGCTTTTAGGTCCCCAAGAATGTGCTGCGGTCAATCAATTAAGGCGTTCCTTGGCCTCATTGTCTCCTATTGAGGCAGCCCAGAGGCTGGTCAATCAATTAAAACAGTTTCCTACCAATAATGATCTTTTAGCCACGTTTGTGGTATAATGTTTTTTATTCTAGCAAGTGCTTTGAGGTGAACCATTCAAAGGAACGCCTATGATAATGAAAGCGCTTAAGTCCTTCCTGCTTTTTAAGACCAATTCCTTAAGGTTTAAAATCAGTATAGTTTATGTAGCGGTGATTGGGCTTTTTCTTATCTTGATACAGGCTGGTCTTTATTTTAATTATGTTCAGTCTGTTTTACATCAGTTTGACTCCCAGCTTCAAAATAAAGCAGAACAGATAGGTGGGGCTGTTAATACCTTCCGAGGCGAGATGGTGAGGCAAAAACACCCCTTTTATTTGGCGGCCAAGAAAGCGTTAAATCTTAATATTGAATATCCTAAATATATTTTTATGCCGGTTTCGATGGAGAAGTTTTGGCTTGCGGATGCGAAGAAATTAGGTTTAGGGAAAGATTATATTTTGATTATGGATACGAACGGGAATGTTATTGCAAAATCGAAGAACGTATCGAAAGGTTTTGTTTCCTATTTCAAACAGGCCGGTCACCTGAGACTTGATAAGGACATATTCTATAAGATGAATTTTAATGGAAAATTTTTACGTATTGCAGCGGTCCCTTATTTTTATGCGTATCAGCAGGGGTATGTTATCTTTGTAGGGGCATCGTATGGGCCAGTGCAGCAGTTATTATGGGAACATTTATTGTTTGTTTTGATTTCAACTTTAGGGTTTTTATTTTTGGCGAGTCTTATTATAAGGCTTTTTGTTATTAAGATTTTGTCAGCGGTTTTACATATTTCAAATGTGGCCAGAAATATTAGCCAGGAGAATTTAAGCGGCAGGATCCATATCACGCACGCGGATGAAGAGATCGAACATTTGACAGAATCATTGAATGGGATGGTGTCCCGGCTTGAAAATTCTTTTAATCATATTAAAGAATTCAGCCTGGAAGTGGCTCATGAGATAAAAACTCCGTTGGCTATTATTAGCGGGAATTCACAGATGGCTTTAGGCAAGGAATGCACGACAGAAGAATATAAAGAAACATTAGGGATTGTTCTTCATGAGGCTAAAAGGACCCAGCAATTTGTCAGTGACCTTTTGTTATTGACCAGGCTGGATTATCGCCTGGTCCAATTAAGGTTTGAGGCGATTGATTTGGGTGCTTTTTTGTCTGCTATTGGTGAAGAAATGAAAGCTCTAGCAGCTGCTAAAGGGGTTGAGATTCAGGTTGATGTGTCTCATGAGCCTGTATTCCTAAGGGGAGACAAGGTTCATTTGGAAAGGGTATTCCTTAATTTAATTGATAATGCGTTAAAATTCACCTCTGACAAAGGACGTATACGGATAACCCTTAGAAAAAATGACGTTAGATCCCTGGTACAAATTTCAGATACAGGTTCAGGGATATCTGAGGAGGATTTGCCGAAAATATTTAATAAATTTTACCATGTTGATAAGAACCAGAGGGATTCTATTCCTGGTTGCGGGCTAGGATTAAGCATTGCGTACTCTATTGTTGAAGCTCATCAAGGTAAGATAACGGTCCAGAGTAAGTTGGGTCAAGGGACAACCTTCCAGTTAGAATTTCCTGCTTTAAATTTAAAGGAAGAGGGTGGCCCCGTAAAGGCACACGTGTCCGCAATGACACAAGCGAATAGCTAATATGTTACGAAGAAATATTGGTCTTGTCTTTATAAAGTTTTATGTTATATTAAAAATGTCTAAGACTCCTTAATTTTTTCCTATCCTTTCAAGGAGGCCCTATGATTAACGCAGAGAAAGAGATACTGATTGTTGATGATGAGCCGGCGTACAGGGTTTTAGTCTATAAAACACTTAAATCATTGGGGTGTCGTGTTTCTTTGGCCCAAAATGGGGAAGAAGCTGTTGTGGCTTTGTGGGAGAAGCCTAATATTGCCCTTGTTCTTTTGGATGTCCGTCTTCCTTATATGAATGGTTTGAGTATTTTCGATATTATTCGTAAAGATTTCCGAGATAAAAAAGTGATTATTTGCTCTTCTCTTCAAAGAGAAGAGCAGCGTTTTTTGCTCAATGATGTGGATGATTATTATTGCAAGTCTGAAGATTTGACTGTTTTGACTCAAAAGGTTGAAAATATCCTTAATAATAGATGCAGGATGGCAGAACAACGAGAAAATGAAAAACGCAACTCCCGCAGGATACCTGTTAATATTTTTGCGAATTGCGAGAAGGTCAATCCACAGGTAGGCGTCCCTTATATAAGATTTTTGTCGTATACCAAAGACTTGTCCTTAAAAGGAGGACGATTTGTTGTTGCTGAGGACATCCAAGAAGGCCAATATTTTTCTGCTTCCTTGGAATTACCAGATACTTTTTTGCCGCTATTAATTGATTGTGAAGTGATCTGGGTCAAAAAATTAGAAGATCATGGCCCTAATGGCAGGGCTAATCATGAAGTGGGGGTCAGGTTTGTTAAACTCGATTTACAGCAGGATGAAGAGAAGCTCAAAAATTATTTGAGTTTTGTTTAACCCGGGTTTTGCAATAAACATGGATGAAGAACCGTAAGATATTGGAGATAAAAAGCTTTGAAAAAACGCAGGCATATCCACAGTGATATGTTGAGTATTTTTCAAAGCTTTATAGCCCAATAGATTACGGTTATTCGCCATTTTTATTGCAAATTCCGGGTTTAAGTAATCAAACAGATAGTCCATTTGTTGGAATCAATACAGTCAAGTCTCAAGAACTTCTAATAAATTCATCGTGAAATAATAAGAAAATACTTTTTTTATATATAATTTTCTTATTTGTGTTATAATTTTTTATTAATGAAACATTTCGTTTAGTCTTTTTTTAATTATAAAACCTTTAACAAAGGAATTTTTATGAACTATCTCAAAAGAATTGGGCTTGTGATGGTGGCGATTTTATGGGTGGGTATCAGTTATGCCGATGATTCAAACCGGGCCATGACGCAGGTTCAATTTTCAGGGTATGGCTCAACTAATAAGGGAGAGAGAGGTCTTTTTACTGCGGATTTTATTGTTCCTCTCTATTATTCTTCAGACAAGGAGACCCTTCTTTTCTTTAATCCCAAAGACACTTATTCAACGCCGGAGGCCAATGAGATACATCAGGGCTTAGGCATCAGACATATTTTTAATGATTCGTTTATTTTAGGGTTCAATTCGTTTTTTGATAGACGTCAGGCAGATTCTGATAATTGGTATTCCCAAACAGGTGTTGGTTTTGAGTATCTTTCTCATCCCTTGGATGCACGGTTAAATTGGTATAAACCCACCACAAAACCCAAGGTGATTAATACGACCTATGGATTTGGCTCAACAGGTTTGATTGCCTATGATCAAAAGGAAGAGCCTTTGCAGGGGCTTGATTTTGAGTTTGGTGTACCTGTTTTTGATAAATACACGAAGACCCGTGTTTATGCAGGCGGATATTTTTATCAATCCAGGTTCTCAAAAGATAGCAACGGTTTTAGGGCCAGGACTGAGACGAGTTTAACAAGCTGGTTATCCATGGATACGACCTTTAATTCCAAGATTGGCAATACGAATGAATTTTATGGTGGTTTAAGGGTTAATTTAGCCTTTGATCTGTATAATCTTTTTGGCAGGCATGGGCATTCGTTCTTCTCAGCCCCATCTCATTCAGAATCTGCTCGAGGTTATCTTGAAGACAGGCTTTTTGATCGGGTGGTCAGGGACATTGATATCCAGACAAAAACCTCATCTAATACAGAAGGCCATAACACCCAAGGTCTTGTTTATGTTAATAATACAACAGGTTCTGATACAGGGCTTGGCACCCTACAAAGCCCTTATAAGACAATTGTTGAAGGGGTAACTGCGGCAGTGGCTGGTGGGCAGTGGGTCTATGTCGAGGGTTTGGGAGCAAGCAATTATGCAGGCAACAACACCTTGGCCAGCGGCGTAGTGCTTTGGGGAAGCGGGTATAATGGCGGGTTTAAAGGACTTGTAACCAGTGGGGTTTATCCTGTCATTAATGGAGGGACTAATGGCATCATCATTAATAATAATAATACGGTCATGGGAGTGAAGATACAAAATGCCTCCAGCGATGGCATTAAATTTACACCAGGCACCACTCTAACAGGGACTATCACGAATAACATTATTATTAATAATGGATATGCGGGCATTTACTTTGAGTCCAATAATGGCGCCTTGAATAATTTTACTATTACGCAAAATACGATTTCTAATAATACGGAAGATGCGATTAATCTGTGGAGCAATGGCATCAATGGCAGCATAACCAATTTTAACATATCGAACAATACACTCAACAACAATGGGTATGATGGCATTGATTTGGCAAGAAATGCAGGGCATATCACGAATTTGACGATTACAAACAACACAACGAACAGCAATGCCTTGATGGGGATTGACTTGTCGTATAATTCAGGCACGGTTAGTAACGTTACAATTTCTGGTAATACCAGCAATGGTAATGGAGATAACGGGATTGGGATGTCAGAAAATTCTGGAACACGGGATGGATTTACGATTATAAATAATACTACTGAAAACAATGGGTATTCTTGTGGATGGTGTGATCACGATGGGATTGACCTGTCTTATAATTCAGGAACGACCAGTAATTTTACCATTTCGAATAATATTTCCAAGTCTAATTATGATGACGGCTTAGATTTAGCTGAAAACAGCGGGACGTTAACAAATTTTACTATTACAAATAACACTTTTACTAATAGCACTTTGGATGAAGGGATAGGCTGGGAGGATAACAGTGGCATGGTTAGTCATTTCACCATCTATAATAATAATTTAAGCAACAATAATGGTGCTGGGATTTATTTGTATAATATTGGCACAGGTACTATTAATGATGTCACGATTTCTTATAACACGATTAATAATAATCAGTCGGAGGGGATAGATTTAGATGGCAGTACAGGCACCATTACTAATTTGAATATTTTAAATAACACCATCAATGGAAATTCTGGTAATGGCCTGGATTTCGATGGGATGACCGCACACGTCAGCAATCTGACGATTTCGAGCAACACTATCAATAATAACACTCATAATGCTATTGACCTAGATGGCAATAGCTCACCGATTACAGGTTTGACGATTTCGAACAATATCATGAATAGCAATGGTTATGATGGTATTGATTTTGATGGTAATCATAACACGATTACCAATATGACTATTTCAGGCAATACTATCAATGGTAATGGTTATGATGGTATTGATTTTGATGGTAATTACAGCACAATCACGAACCTGACTATTTCTAACAATACTGTTAATAGTAATACTCTTGATGGCATTGATCTTGCTGGCAACCATGGAGAGATGTCCACAGTTACTATTTCTGGCAATCAAACTAAAAATAATGGACATAATGGTATAGATTTAGCTAACAATTATGGATTGTTTAGTGGTTTTACCCTGCGTTCTAATACTATTATAGGCAACGCACGTGATGGGATTGTATTTTCTAATGCCGCAGGTGGCAGCATGAGCAGTATTGATTTAGGCTCTCAAACAAGCCGTGGTTTAAATACGATTGATGGCAATGATACAGCAGGTGGTTATTACGATTTGTACAATACTTCTGGAATTAGCAATCTTTCTGCAGAAGGGAATTGGTGGGGTCAGGTGGGAGGGCCTTTATCAGGTAAGGTTTATGGCAGTGTTGATACAGCAGCCTGGCTGTATGCAGACCCTAATTAGATTTAGGGTTGAATTCTTTCCATCGTATGAGGATTAAAACGCAGGCGCCGAAGCTCTGGGGCGCACCATGCACTGATGCCCACCACGCCTAATGTGATAATCCCTCCTAGAGCGACACAAGGGATAGCTCCAATCCAAGCGGCAATCATACCGCTTTCAAATGCGCCTAATTCGTTAGAGGAGCAGATAAATATCCAACTGACTGACGAGATCCGGCCGCGCATGTCATCAGGGGACAAGAGTCTTACCATGGAACGGCGGATGACCATACTTATCCCGTCAAAGACACCACTTAAAGCAAGAGCTGCCAAAGATAATATAAAATTTCTAGAAAATCCGAATACCAGGCAAAAGCGAAGAACAGTTAAAAGCAAATTACGGCCTGCGTTGGTAATGGGCGGGTGTTTGGTGGCATAAAGCATCATGCTTAAAGCGCCGATGGAGGTTGCGGCATTAAGAAGCCCTAGTCCCTTGGCCCCAACATGAAGGATATCGCTGGCATAAATAGGTAAAAGGGCAATGACCCCTCCAAAAAGTACGGCAATTAAATCCAGGGTCATGGCTGCCCAAAGCGGCTGATGAGAGAGGACAAATTTCCAGCCTGAAGAAATGCTTTTTAATATGGGTTCCTTATAAACGGGTTTGACCTGTGGTTTTGGGCGAATTCTTAAAGTTAAAAACCAAGAGATGGCAAAAAAGGCACTGATAAATAAATAACTGCCTTGAGCTTTCCAGGCTTCAAAAATAAAACCAATGAGGGCAGGGCCAACAATAGAACAACCAAGCCAAGTGCTGGCTATCCATGAGCCGCCTTGTACCGTCATTGTTTTAGGCACGACCTGTGCTTCAAATGCGCTATTGGCGGGATCTGCAAAAGCCCTGGCAATACCGACAATAAAAATGACGATGTAAAGCCAAAGGATGGATTTGCCAAGGTGTTGGAGGGATAAAAAGGCCAATGTGGCGGCACACAGGAACGAGGAAGCCCTGGTTATCAAAAGGATTCTTTTTCGGTTAAAATGATCAGCGACCCAGCCGCCTATCAGAACAAGGGAAAGGGCAGGGATGGCTTCTATAAGGCCAAGCCAGCCCAGGCACAGGGCGCTATGCGTGATTTTATAGATTTGAAAACCTATCACAACGGCTAAGGCACGGCTTCCTAAGGTAAAAGAACCAACAGATGCGATAAAAAAACAGATATTACGGTCTTGAAGGGCTGAGGCAAAATGACTGGGTGAAATTTTACTTGGCATAATGATTCTACGTGTTAAATTAGCATAAGTTCGATAGAAGGCCTGGAAGTTATTTTTTCAACTACGGGTTGCTTTTTTCCGTCAAATTTTTCTAATTTTTCAGAAAAACAACGCCCTTTAAGGCTGTTTTTCTGAATCGGTGACGAAGATTGACGGGGCAACAGTAGTTGAAAAAAATAACTTCCAGGCCTTCTATCGAACACCCGTGAAATTTAGAAAATTTTTACTATGAACATTAAAACAGTTTTCCGCGCCTTGCGCCATAAAAATTACCGTCTTTTTTTAGTGGGTCAGGGGATATCGCTGATTGGTACCTGGATGCAGCAGATAGCTGTTGCTTGGCTCGCGTATCGTTTGACTCATTCCGCGGTTTTATTGGGGGTTGTGGGGTTTTCAAGTCAAATCCCGGCCTTTCTTATTGCCCCTTTTGCGGGTGTTATCGCGGATAGATATAGTCGCCACCGTCTCTTGTTAATAACCCAGTTCTTGGCGCTTTGTCAGGCGACCTTATTGTATGTTCTTTACGCAACCCATACGATACAGGTGTGGCATATCATTGGTTTGAGTTTTTTATTAGGGGCCATCAATGCGTTTGATATTCCGGTACGCCAGTCTTTTACTGTGGAGATGCTTAATGATAGGGAAGATTTAAGCAATGCCATCGCGCTTAATTCCTCGATGGTGAATGCGGCCCGTTTGGTTGGTCCTTCCATCGGTGGAATTTTGATCGCTATTTTTGGTGAAGGGGCTTGTTTTTTATTAAATGCGGTCAGTTATATGGCTGTATTAATTTCGTTGAGCATGATGAAGCTGGCGCGGCAGGAATATTTATCGAGGAAGAAGGAATCAGCGATACGGCAATTAAAAGAAGGGTTTTCGTATGCCATTAATTTTATGCCCATCCGCACGATATTGATGCTTTTGTCCGTCATGAGTATGGTGGCAGGAGGCGTCCAAGCCTTGATGCCTGTTTTTGCGAAGGATGTTTTTCATGGCGGATCCAGACTTTTAGGGATATTAATGGCAGCCTCCGGGCTTGGGGCATTGGCAGGCGCTATTTATTTGGCCAACCGCCGCAATGTCCTGGGTTTAAGCAAGGTCATTGCCTGGACAGCAGCGGTTTTTGGGTTAGGGGTCATGATGTTTTCACAGACTGTTGTACTGGTTCTTGCCTTACCCATTCTCTTGTTTTCTGGTTTTGGCATGATGGTCCAGATGGCTTCCAGCAATATTATTTTACAGATGCTTGTTGAGGAGGATAAACGCGGCAGGGTGATGAGTTTTTATACCATGGCTTTTATGGGACTTTCGCCGTTTGGAAGTTTATTTTCAGGGATTTTAGCCTCCAAAATAGGGGCAGGCCTTACTTTGTTATTAGGCGGATTGGTTTGTGTGGCAGCTGTTGTAGTTTATACATCTCAACTCAAGACCTTGAGAAAATATATAAGACCGGTTTATATAGAAAAAGGGATTATCGAAAGGCCTATCCAGTGATTTCTCCAAAACGTCTGTAAGCAACTCCTCACCTTGATTTTTGGGCTTCAATAGTGCATACTTTGTATAAGTAGAGAGTAAATATATGATAAAAAGGGTCATTTCTATAATTGTTTTAATAGCGTTTATTTTGACACCTGTGCAACAGCTGTTTGCAGCACAGGCGCTTGAGATAGGGACAGGAGGGGTATCTTTGCCTGCGCCAGGCGGGATGGTGCATTTAAGCCCATCATTTATACCCGCTCATTTGCAAGGCTTGACCATGCATCCTGACAATGCCCTTCGGTTTGATTTCTTAATAGATAAAGGACAAGGGAATTTAGCAGGTCTTGAAAGGCAAAAAGAGTATGAAAGGCTTATTAAATATTTCTTAGCCTCATTAACGATTCCAGAAGAAAATCAATGGGTGAACCTTTCTCCCTATGAAAAGAACCGGATTATTAATAATGATTTTGGGAAGACAGAAATGGGCAGGGATCTTTTAGCAGCGGATTATATGCTCAAACAGATGACCTCAAGCCTGATGTATCCAGAAGAAGGGTTAGGTAAAAGATTTTGGGACAAGATATATGAGCGGGCATGGACAGAATTTCATACGAGGCAGGTACCGGTCAACACGTTTAATAAGGTATGGATAATACCAGATAGGGCGATAGTGTATGAAAGCGGGAATAGTGTTTATATCCTACAAAGTCATTTGAAGGTGATGCTGGAAGAGGATTACCTGGCATTACAAAAACAACTCCCCCTAACCCCTTCTTTAACAAAAGAGGGGGGAAAGAAGATGATTCCCCCTCTTTTGTTTAAAGAGGGGGTTAGGGGGAGTTCAAAAGACATCAACGCCTTTGGCAGTCAGATCATCCGCCAACTCATCCTCCCGGAATTAGAAAAAGAAGTCAATGAGGGCAAGAATTTTTCAAATTTAAGGCAGATGTACAGCGGGATGATACTGGCGTTTTGGTATAAGAAGGCGATGAAGGAGAGTTTTTTAGGGAAGATTTATGCGGATAAAAATAAAACATTGGGCGTTGGATATTTATCTTCTGATATTGAGAAAATTTATGAACAGTACCTGATGGCCTTTAAGAAGGGGGTGTTTAACTATATCAAGGAAGATGTGGACAAATACACCCACGAAGCCATACCAAGAAAATATTTTTCTGGCGGGTGTAAGAGTTTTGCGCAAGTCGTGACTTTAAGGAATTCCTCTCAATCCAGCATTTTAGACACACCGGGGACAGAAATCATTGCACATGATCAAGATTTAGGATGGCTGATGACTCGTGGGTTATTGCCGCCTTTGCTAAAGCCGATAGACAGGGTGATAGTGGATATGCAGCCTCTTCAAAGGAGAGATAGCGCGATGCCAAGTGGATTGAATCATTCAAGAAGGTTGGTCGATATGACTCTTATGGCGGTTCAACAAACGCTTAGAACTCTTCAAGATACAGTTTCTTCTATTAGGCAAGCGGGGCGTATTCAGAAGCTTCAGGATTTTGATCGAGAATTTGAAGGCTTATTAAAGGTTTCGATGAGTGAAGAAGAGAGAAGAACAGCATTAAGAGATTTTACAGCACGATTTAATGTCATGGCCGAGGAAATTTATGGCATTGTTAAGAGAGATAAAGAGAGGGCAGTTAATAAGGTTATGAAGGTTTATGTTAAGGGGCAATGGGTAAACACAAGAGATCAGCAGTTATTTCAAAGTGAAGGACTGTTTATTTATTTGAGGGAAGACCTTGTTACAATACAGACGCTTCTTCAAGGGACATTATCTTATATGGATGAGGATGGTTTTGTTCAGGTCAGAAAATTAGTAGAGGGAATTTCAGCTAAATTAAGGGCGTATTGCCAGATGATGAATGATGTTACATTTCCGTCTCAGATTAAGACTAATGGTCGTGTCCGACCTAATGGATTATATCGTGATTTTTTAGCACCTGCGTTACGACAAGGAATTATTAGTGCAGCCATGTCTGGGGTTGGAGAACAGCCAGAGACTGAGTCTGTGGCTGTTTCCCCAGAAGTGCGTGAGTATGCCCAGACCACATTGAGGATCTTTCAAGAGATGATTAAAAATCCTGTTGAAGGGATAAGGGAGAGCGTTGATCAATTAAAGCAAAGGTGTCAAAACTTAAGAATGAATGTGGAAAGGCAAGGTTGGAAAGAAGACGAAAAATATGAAATTGAATCTTTATGGGGCGAATTAGGCCCCATGTTTCAACAAATTAAATCTAATGCGTTGCGCGCAAGACAGCAGATGAGTGCGTCCAGGCATCTGTGGATTAGCGCTCAAGGAGAACGCGTTTCTTCGGATAAAATTCTGGATGGTTTCCCAATCGTGGATTTGTTTTATGACCTTGATGATAAGGTGAGTAAAATGGAACAATTTTTTGATTTTACTTTATCTTCTTTGGAGTATGTTGATGATGAAGAGCAACCTTTCTTTTTTAATGACATATTAAACAAATTTAATGAATATTTACAGATGTTGGAGGATATTGCCAAGCCAACGAGAGCCATATTAATCCGAAGGGTTGGGGAGAACCTGTTTAGCAGATATGAATCAAAGGGCGTTCCTTTAATGACATATTTAGGATTTTTAGCCCCGTTGGTTCGTTTGGGGCTTGTCAATCAAGCGCAAGCTTCTGTGAGGGTTAACGGTGGTATTGATTTTAATTCTGTCTTAGACTTTCAAATCAAACGCGATAGCCAAGGCAAGGCATTGCCTTGGCCCAAACAAGACATGGCCCAATTAGCTCAAATTCAGGGGCTTGAGACAAAGATTGTGGAAATCAGGACCGAAGTGGATGTGCCGATATTAATGGAATTAAGGCAAAAGTTACAAGAAGCCCCAAGATAAATAAATCTTCCCAAATTTCCCAAATTCCTTGTCTGTTAGTAATAGCGTAATTGTGAAAATATGCTAAACTATAGATGAATATGCAAATATATCCTGACTATTGTGGTCAAAATATACGTTTGACGGATGAGAGGCAAAAACATATTTTCGAACATCCCGAAATGAGAGGAATGACGCGCTTAATCAAAGAAACATTAATGTCCCCACAAAGGGTCATTCAATCATTAAGTGACGCTGATGCGAAGTTGTATTACAGGTTTTATATTGGCACAAAGGTTGGTGATAAATATTTGTGTGTGGTCGTCAAGACCATAAAGCAGGACGCCTTTATTCTTACGGCATATTTAACAGATTCGATTAAGAAGGGGGAAATTATATGGCTAAGAAAATAATTAAACTCTGGTATGACAAACAAGGGGATTATTTAGAGGTTTCTTTTGAGAAGAAAACAGGTTATTTTCGTCAGACCAAAAACGATGCGGTCATGGAAAAAATTGATGATAATGGAAATATTCTTGGTTTTTCTATCATGAATGTCAGTAAACTGACTCAAAAGCCTTTGCAAGTGTCATTGGTTTAATGAAATGAAATATTCAATAAACTTTATGTTAGCCCCAGATTGTTTGTGATAAAATGACCTCTTATGAGGTCTTTTATTTTTTCTATCCTTTTTGTATTGTTTTTTTCATCTTGCGTGTGGGCTGAGGAACATGTGAATTATGAAGCGCCCTCCTTGTTAGGCCATACTAAGCGCGTGATGAAAACCGCTGGCTTTTGGATAAGCCGGCATCCTTCCCCTGATACGGTGATCATGGCCCCGCCTGCTATTGAAGCTTTTAATGAAACCCTTCGTGGTGAGAAGAAATTAATCAAGGATATCTTTACTATTGTCCAGGATTTAAAGACAGAGACCCTTTTGGCTGATATGGAAAAAACATTGGTTGATATCAAGCAAAAGGATTATTTTACTCTCAATGGTCTTAAGGTAGAGACAGATTTTTTGGATGATATCAGGCGTAATATGAATTTGCCGGGTATTGTGATGGGCAGCGCACCTCGATATGGTTTGGTTGTTCATTTTGCCCCGCAGCGTTTTTTACCAACGAACGAAGGGTTGTATGTGGATAAAGATAATTATGCGTTTGATCAACTTCAAAATAGCGCATTAGATACAGGGACCCCAGTGGCCGTGGTCCATCAATCCGCGGATGGGCTTTGGTATTATGTGTTGACTGCTATTAGCGATGGATGGGTTGAGGCCAAAAATATAGCCGTAGGGGATATCAATCAAGTGAAGGCTTTTGCTAATGACCGTGATTTTGCTGTTGTCTTAAGGCCAAAGGCAGATATTTTTCTTAATGAGCCCATGACAGATTATTATGATTATGTGCGCATGGGAACACATTTGCCGTTAGCAGGTATTGATGCGGGCCGCGTTACTGTTAATGTGCCGGTTAAGGGAGCCAATGGGGCCTTGGTCATTCAACAAGCGTATATGAACGTCGAGGATACTAATACAGGGTTTCTGCCATTGACCGCGCGAAATATTTATAAGCAAGCCTTGATGATGTTAAACCAGCCTTATGGGTGGGGAGACATGTACGGAGAGCAGGATTGTTCCAGGTTTGTGCAAATGGTTTTTGCGACCTTTGGGATTGTCTTGCCACGTGATTCTAAAGACCAGGCGCGTGTGGGGCGCAAGGTTTTTAATTTTGATGAAACAAGCGCGGATACCATTAAAATCGAAGCCATTATGAAGTCATCAGCAGCCAATACGCTTTTAGCCATGAAAGGGCATATCATGATTTATTTAGGCACGGTTGATGGCAAGCCTTATGCTATTCATGACACAACCGGTTATAAGCAGATGGTGGACAAAAAAGAAGTGAAATACGCTATTGACCGGGTCGTTATTTCGGATCTGTCTTTGGGGCAGGGGGCAAGCCAAAGGTCTTTATTACGACGCATTATAAGGACCGTGACCGTTGAATAAGCAACTTATCATTACTAAAACCTCCGTCAAGTTTTTTCAAGCGCCATTACTTCAGCCTTTTCGTATTGCCACAGGTCAACATGACCGTTTGGAAAATATTTTATTTTCAATAGAACTTTCCGATAAAACAAAAGGCCATGGCGAAGCTGCTGTAGCGACCCATATTACGGGGGAGACCATTGAACAGACGGTAAAGAATTTAAAACAGGCTGCGGTTGGGCTTAAAGGTCAAAGTCTTGAGGATTATTTAAAAATTTCTTCGGGCTTACATGAAGACTTTCCACATAATCAAAGTGCCCTGGCGGCTGTAGAGATGGCTATTTTTGATGCGCTGACCAAGCACCTTGAAATCCCTTTATGGCGCTTATGGGCGGACACGCCTCAAAAACTGCGTACAGATATTACCATTGTGATTGCGGATCTCAAGGAAACTATGGAGAAGGCCAAGGCGTTTAGAGCACAAGGTTTTCGTGCCTTTAAAATAAAAGTTGGTCGTGATATGGATTTGGATTTTAAAAGGGTCGAGGCTGTGGGGAAGATAGCCCCAAGAAGTCAGATTATTCTTGATGCCAATCAAGGATATAATGCTCCTGACGCCTTACGCTTTTTGAAAGCATTAAGAAGGGTCGGCATTGTGCCAGAGTTGATTGAACAACCAGTCCCTCGTGATGATTGGGACGGATTAAAAAAGATCAGCCGTGAATCAGGAATCTGTATTTGTGCGGATGAAAGCGCCTCATCCTTAGGCGATGTTATACGTCTTATTAAAGGCAAATGTGTGGGGGCCATTAATGTGAAGCTCATGAAAACAGGATTGGTCCATGCACTTGAAATCAGCCGCTTGGCGCATGCCGCGGGCCTTAAACTGATGATAGGCGGCATGATGGAATCGAATTTAAGCATGACGGCCTCAGCACACCTGGCTGCTGGATTAGGCTTTGTTGATTTTATAGATTTGGACACGCCGTTTTTTATTAAAGGGGAACAAGCGCGAAATCCTTATCTGTCGTCGGACGGGGTGTATGATTTAAGCCAGGTCAAGGCGGGGATTGGAATTAAGTAAAAGAGATTCATGCGTTATCACTTAAGCGTGTGGACGAAACAGCTATAAGAATTGTTTTCCCGACACGGGACATTTTCGCCGTCGTCTACGGTTTACAGCAAAATTTTTCTAAAGCATCCTTAGTGTATTTGGAAAAATTTTGCTGTAAATCCTTGACGACTTTTGCCGAAAAATCCCTGAATGTGTCGGGAAAACAATTCTTATAGCTGTTTCGTTCACAAGGAAATCTCTTAAGGGATAACCTATGAAAAGAGATTATCAAATATTCATCTTCCCCCTCTTTGCGAAGCGATTAAAGAGGGGGCAAGGGGGAGTTCTTTTTTATGATGCGCGATCCTTTATTTTTAATATTGATCCTTATCGCTGTTGAATCCCTTGTCCTTGGGTTATCCGCTAACCACAAAACGAAGCATTTGTTTAAAATTCTTCCCTCGATGTTTTGGATTTATTTTTTGCCTATGGTTTTATCTACGTGCGGCGTTATTGATGCTCGCCATCCCGTATATCAGGAAATCACAAAATATCTTCTGCCTCCAGCGCTTTTTTTGATGTTGATTGATATGGATATTGAATCGATTGTGCGGCTTGGGCCGTCAGCTTTAATCATGTTCTTCTCTGGGACATTAGGGATACTGTTTGGGATGGTGGTGAGTTTTATTATTTTTAAACCTTTTATTGGCACTTTATTTTGGGGAGGTTTTGGCGCTTTGGCAGCTTCCTGGACCGGCGGGAGCGCTAATATGATTGCGGTTAAAGAAGCCTTGAACACGCCAGAGAATGTTTTTTTACCGATGGTCATTGTGGATACGATACTGCCTTACACCTGGCTTGGGATTGTTATTTTTTGTGCAGGCCGCCAGAAAGATTTTGATGCTTGGAACCATTCGGACCGTCGGATATTGGATGATTTAGCCAAACAGGGGGCAGGATCAGATAAAAATAAAGAAAACAAGCCTCAAGCTCCTGTTATTCTGTTTGTTTCTATTCTGTTGGCCTTTCTTGTAAGTTTGGTGGCCAGGCGAGTAGCGGTCTTTTTCCCTACGGGTAAGGCTGTGTTATCGCCTTCTGCATGGACGATTATTTTGGTTACAGCGTCTGCCATCATCTTGTCCATGACGCCCATCAAGCAGGTAGCATCCTCGCGTACGCACCTTGCAGGTAAATGGATACTCTATTTAGTGCTTGCGTCCATAGGAGCCCGGGCCAGTTTAAGCAATGCCTCTCAGGTGGGGATTTTATTGTTAGCGGGAGTGGTTGTTATCGCGGTCCATGTGCTGGTGTTATTGATAGTAGCCAGGCTTATCCGCGCCCCGTTATTTTTAGCAGCCACTGCCTCATTATCAAATATCGCGGGATTGGTTTCCGCGCCCGTGGTGGCAGAAATTTATCAGCCAGGCTTGGCTTCTGTAGGTCTTTTGTTAGCCATTTTAGGTCATTCTATAGGGGTTTATAATGGCATTCTGACGGGGCATATTTGTCGGTTGTTTATGACTTAACACCAGTTCGACATAATAAAGTTTAGTCTTTTTGGAATTTTGCATGGGCAGCTTTTGATAGTGGACGCGTCCAAGACTTCAATCCGCTCACGCGATGTAACTTAAGCGATATTAATTGATATATATTCTTAACAGAGATATAATAAATCATCTAGATCCCAAGTAACAAGAATTGGGATTTTTTATTATTATTTTGAGAAAGGATTATTTATGGGAGCATTACATCTGGATGAAAAAAATTTTGAAGATGAGGTTCTCAAGTCTTCAATTCCTGTATTGGTTGATTTCTGGGCAGAATGGTGCGGGCCATGTAAGATGATAGCACCTGTGATTGACCAGCTAGCTGTTGAATTACAAGGTAAAATGAAGGTCGCTAAGGTGAATGTGGATGAGGCGTCTCAATTAGCAGGTCAATATAACGTCATGTCTATTCCCACCATGCTTATTTTTAAAGGCGGAGAGCCTGTGGACCAGATAATTGGCGCGATGCCCAAAGACAGGTTGTTGGCTAAGATAAATCCTCATCTCTAGGAGTTGATATGTTTATTGAAGTGTTGAAATCAAAGATAGGCCATGCCTTGATAACGCAGGCGGAATTGCACTATGAAGGCAGTATTACGATTGATGCGGACGTTTTAAAAGCAGCAGGCATCCTGCCTGGCGAGAAGGTGCACGTGCTTAATGAGAATACTGGAGACCGACTGGAGACCTATGTCATTGCCGGAAACCCTGGTTCTGGTGTCATTTGTCTTAATGGTCCTGCAGCCCGGCAGGGTTATGTCGGAGATCCGTTGATTATTTTAAGCTATGCTTTAGTGGAACCAGGAGAAGCCAAAGGGTTTCAGCCCAAAGTGGTGTATCTTGACGCAAAAAACAAAATAAAGAAAAAATAGTATGGAATTTGGACCTTTAAAAGTACGGATTTTTCCTGACCCTTGCCTGCAGGTTAAATCGAAGCCTGTGGGGCAAGTTGGGGCGGTTGAGCGTATGCTCATTGCCGCGATGTTTGAGACCATGCACGCCTGTAAAGGGGTGGGTTTGGCAGCCCCGCAAGTGGGTATTAATGAACAAATTTTTGTGGTGGATACGGGCAAAGATGTTTTTGTTGCTATTAATCCCAAAATACTTAAACCTTCTGAATGGCCAAAGGGGACTTTTCATGAAAAGAGTGCTGCTTTGGAAACCATGGATGAGGGCTGCTTAAGCGTGCCCAGGCTCTTAGTGCCTGTGAAGCGTCCGAAATCTATTTTCGTGGAGTTTACGGATCAGGACAATCACCAGGTCAGGGCCCAATTAAAAGGGCTTGTGGCCAGGGTTTTTCAGCATGAGCTTGATCATTTAAATGGGAAACTCATCTTAGAGTATCTTCCCGTTAAAGAACGTGCCCGGATCATCCAGCAGATCAAGGACGGTTCCTATATTGGTAAGGCTTTAGATAATGACGATGGCCGAAGGACAAAGATTTAAGGTCCCCAGTCCCTTATTGCCTGCGTGGCTAAGGCAAGAGGTCCCAGACATGCGGCAAGTCGGGGCCATGAAAGAGTTATTAAGAGGCTGTTCTCTTAACACGGTTTGTGAACAAGCCCGATGCCCGAATATGGGCACTTGTTTTAAGTCTGGTGTGGCAACCTTCATGATTTTAGGAAGCACTTGCACAAGGGCTTGCCGGTTTTGCGCGGTTTTAACTGGCCCAGGCGAGAAGGTAGATGCCAACGAGCCTGAACATGTGGCTTTAGCTGTTCGGCAGTTGGGTTTAAGGTATGTGGTGGTGACATCGGTCACTCGTGATGATTTAGAAGACCAAGGGGCAGGCCAGTTTGCCTTAACCATCAAGGCCATACGAAACCTTAACCCCAGCATTAAAATTGAAGTTTTGACCCCAGATTTTTCGGCTAAAGAAGAACTTTTAAAAATAGTTAGTGATGCCAAGCCAGAGGTGTTTGGTCATAATATCGAAACTGTGCGGCGGACTTCAGTGGGTGTTAGGCCGCAGGCCTCTTATGAACGTTCTGTGAAAGTTTTAAGGTGTTTTCGTTCCTTGAACCGAGACGTTTTTATTAAATCCTCCTTAATGGTGGGTCTTGGTGAGAGGGATGAAGAGGTTCTTGAAGCGATGGAAGAACTGGTGCATGCAGGCTGTCAGATATTAACGATTGGCCAGTATTTGGCGCCGAGTCAAAACACCCGTCATTGGCCTGTTGAGAGGTACGTGTCCCCTGAAACATTCGAGATGTTTCGTCAACGGGGTCTTGAGATGGGATTCAAGTATGTGGAAAGTGCTCCACTGGTTCGTAGTTCGTATATAGCGGAAAAAGGGTATCAGGCTCTTCAGGGATTTGTGAATATTTAAAAAGGGGCTTAATTTTGATGAACCAAAAATTACAAAATATTGTACTGACTCTTTTGCCTTATTTTTTAAGTGTTATTTTATTAGCGTGGCTTTTTATGACCTATGACTATAGACATATGTGGACGGAGGTCAAGGGCTCTGATCTGCGTTATATGACAGCGGCAGGGACTATCTTTTTTATGATTAATTTTTTGATCATTTGGCGATGGCGGATTTTGATGAAGGCCGTGGGTTTGAAGGTCAAGAGTTTGGCCGCGGCACGCTGGTTCTTTTTAGGGCTTTTTTGTAACTTGGCACCTATTTCATCGGTCGGTAGTGATGTGATTCGGGGTTTAGGTCTTGCTCAAGAAGTGGGGCATAAGCCTAAAATATTTGCGTCTATTGTTTTGGATCGTCTGGCAGGTTTTGCCGGTATCGTCATATTAGCGGCGGTTGCTTTCCTTTGTGGGCACGGCATCATTGAGAATAAATCAGTTATTATTGCCATAGCGGTATTGACCATCGTTTCTTCAGGCTTTGTCACCGTTCTTTTTAGTCATCGTATTTTTTCCTTTGTGTGTAAAGCCTTTGCTGCATGGCCTAAACTGACAGAGAGCTTGATGAAATTGCATTATGATATTGTGCTTTTGAAAGGAAGGCAAAAAAAAGGATGGGAAGCTATCCTTATTTCCATTTTTGCCCAGGTTGTTCTTGCGGTTGAATTTTATTTATCAGCCAAGGGGATGCACCAGAATATTCCCCTGGTTTATTTTATTATTTTTTCACCCATTGTTTGTGTGGTGACAGCGCTGCCTTCTATTGGTGGATTAGGTTTTAGGGAAATCAGCTGGGTTTATTTTTTGCCTTTGGTTGGGGTTAGTAAAGAGGTGGCCTGGGGTTTAAGTTTGATAAATTCTTCTTTTACGATTTTGGCTGGATTGATAGGTGGTCTGTTTTATGTCGCTACATTATCTTCTAGACGGATACAATGTGCTCAAGCAGATGGCAGCCTTCAAAGACATGCCTCTTGAAGAAGGCCGGGCTAGATTCTTAAGCTGGATTAGCAATGAACAGCCTCAGGGAAGTATTAATAATCCTGTGATGGTTGTTTTTGATGGAAATTCTGATTTTTTTGGCTCATCGCAAGCAATACGGGGGATAAAGGTCGTTTTCTCGGCAGGTTGCTGTGCGGATGACACCATCAGGCGCCTGGTGGAAGAGGATGCGGATAAAAAGAATTGTGTCGTTGTTTCCAATGACAAAGAGGTGTATCTGTACGCACGCTCCTTAGGCGCCAGGGTCATGAGTGTCGCTGATTTTACTAAGAAAACCCCAAAACGAGTTCGAGGCCCTGTGATGACAGAGGGTAAATATATTCCCTTAAGCCATCAGGAAAAAATTAATAAAGAGCTAAGGGGCTTTTGGCTGAAAGAAAAATAATGACACAACGTTTTTTTAAAAACCTCTTTGGCCATGTGCAGAGTTTGGGAGAGTCCATTTTCTTTTTTGGGAAAATTGTTTCTTTGATATTTCGGGGACGTGTTCGTTGGAATGATGTTTTGATCCAAATGTATGACCAGGGGGTTCAGACCGTCATTATCGTTATTTTGACCTCGTTTGCCACAGGCACGGTGTTAGGCCTTCAAGGGTATATCACGTTACAACGTTTTGGGGCCAAGGAATTTATTGCAAGGCTGGTGGCCTTGTCCTTGCTTAGGGAATTAAGCCCTGTGTTTACGTCTCTTATTTTTTCAGGCAAGGCAGGTGCCGGGATAACAGCAGAGTTAGGGACCATGAACACCCAGGATCAGATCCAAGCCACTCGGGCGATGGGTGTTGATCCTTTAGAGTATTTGGTGGTCCCCCGGTTTTTGGCTTGTTTTTTTGTGTTGCCGGTTTTGGTGGTCATCTCTGAGATATTTGGTATTGCGGGT
>JADFXW010000090.1 GCA_015233375.1 Candidatus Omnitrophota bacterium
AATGGAGTTGTTGTCAATGAATTGGTCCACCAGGACTATCTGGCAGAAATAGAAAGGTTTGCTCTAAAGAATTCAGATGATTTGGCTGTCATTATTCGTCAAATCGTAAAGAGCCAGAAATTGGTGGATGAGAAATTAAATGTCAAAATGTCATTAAGTTTGTTGAGGGAATATATATGGGGCAATTAGTCCAGGTAAAGATTGGGGAATATCGGTCCGTGTTATGGGTGGATACCCATGAGGTGGCTATCCATCGCCATGATATGGTGATTGTGGAGGTTGACCGTAATTTAGAATTTGCGAAGGTGATTTCTTGCCCTGAAGCGGTAACACAGGTTAAGCCTGATATCGTGTCTGGGAAAATGGTGCGTCTTGCCAGTGACAACGATTTAAGACAAGTCGTGAATAATCAAATGAAGTCAGTGGAGGCCTTAAAGGTTTGTCAGACCAAGGTGGATGAGGGGCGGCTTGACATGCAATTAGTCCAAGCGGAATATTCGTTTGATGGCATCAAGGTGTTAATCTTTTTTACGGCTGAAGGCAGGGTTGATTTTCGCGGGCTTGTTAAAGAATTAGCAAAAATTTTAAGGGTACGTATTGAGCTTAAACAAATTGGGGTGCGGGACAAGGCAAAGATTGTGGGAGGCTGTGGTGTTTGCGGCAGACGGCTTTGTTGCGATTGTTATATGAAGGATTTTCATCCTTTGTCTATCAAAATGGGTAAGGACCAAGGCTTGCCTTTGAATCCTCAGAAGATTTCAGGTGTTTGTGGCAGGGTCAAATGTTGTATGGCGTATGAGTATCAAGTGTACCGCGAATTTGCCAAAAGCCTGCCTAAGATGGGGGCCAAGGTCACGTTGGCAGATGGTCAAAAAGGCAAGGTTGTGTCCATGAATATCCTTAAGCGTTTCGTGACCGTGGATTTGGGTGAAGGGAAATTTGTGAAGGTTGAGTATCCAGCGCTGTGATATAGCGTGAGTTCTATATAAGGCTTGGAAGTTGTTTTTTCAACTACGCGTTGCCTTTTTCCGCCAATCTTTTCTAATTTTTCAGAAAGACAACGCCCTTTAAGGCTGTCTTTCAGAATCGGTGATGAAGATTGGCTTAGGCAACAGTAGTTGCAAAAACAACTTCCAAGCCTTATATAGAACTGACTATAATATACTATTAGTCTGGTTTACTTAAAGCAAAGGCTTGTGGAATGAGTAAATTTTTTGTTACAACACCTATTTATTATGTTAACGATGCCCCGCATATCGGGCATGCGTATACAACCATCCTTGCGGATGTCCTGTCTCGGTATCATCGAACAATCGGGGATGATGTTTTCTTTTTAACAGGGCTTGATGAGCATGGGCAAAAGGTCATGCAGGCAGCCCAAAAGCGCGGGCTTTCATCCCAGGCACATTGTGATGATCTAGCCCCCCGATTCCTGAATTTATGGAAGACCCTTGATATTGAGTACGATGATTTCATCCGCACCACCCAAGAGCGTCATAAGAAAATTGTGCAATTGGTCTTGCAGAAGGTACACGAAAATGGGGACATTTATACGGATGAATATGAGGGTTGGTATTCGATTGCTGAGGAGCGTTTTATAACGGAGGCGGAATATGGGTCTGGTCAGTTCCGTGATGTGAAGAAGCTCAAAGAGAAAAATTATTTTTTCAAGATGAGTAAGTATCAACAGAAGCTTATTGATCACATCCAGGCCCATCCGGATTTTATCCGTCCAGAACACCGCAAAAATGAGATGTTAGGCTTTTTACGTCAACCTCTTGGGGACTTGTGTATTTCGCGTCCTAAGTCCCGGATGGACTGGGGCATAGAGATCCCTTTTGATCGTGATTATGTGACCTATGTCTGGTTTGATGCCCTGGTCAATTATATTTCTACTCCTGGCTATGGGAGTGATGAGGCAAAATTCAATAAATGGTGGCCTGCAGATGTGCATTTGATTGGCAAAGATATTTTGACCACGCATAGCGTTTATTGGACCACCATGCTTTTTTCGTTGGGTTTAAGTTTACCTAAAACCATTTTTGCCCATGGTTGGTGGTTGATAGGCCAGACTAAGATGAGTAAATCTTTAGGGAATGTGGTGAATCCTTTGGATTTGATTGAAAATTATGGGGTTGATGCGGTCCGTTATTATTTGATGCGCGAAATGGTTTTAGGGCTTGATGCTAATTTTACGTTTGATTCTTTTATTAAATGTTACAACAGCGACTTAGCCAACGATTTTGGTAATCTTCTTAATCGTGTCAGCGGTTTGATTCAGAAGAATCATGGCGGGCAAATCCCTGATCCGGGCACTCTCGGGAATGAAGAAGAGAGGATAAAACTAGAGGCTGTTTCTTTGCCTGCACGCATTAAAGATTTAATCAATGAATATAAGGTCCAGGAGGCTGTTTCTTTGACCCTGGATTTTGTACGCATACTTAATAAATACATGGAAGTTCAAGCGCCCTGGAAATTAGCAAAGACAGACATGAAGGGAGCCTGTCGTGTTTTATACACAGCGGCTGAAGGTTTAAGGATATCGTCGATTATGTTATCGCCCGTGATGCCTGAGAAAACCGCCCTTGTTTTGTCTATTCTTGGCGCTAATCAAACCTTGCCTGTGTGGGGAGAGTTAAAGCCAGGGACTGTTTTACAGGCCCATCCGCCTTTGTTCCCCCGTATTGAAGTGGAGAAAAATTAACATGGCTGTTGAAACGATCAAATGGATCAACAATGCCGCACGCATTATTGACCAGACAAAACTTCCTAATAAATTCGAGTATATCTATTGCCGCGATGTGAAGACCATGTGGCATGCCATCAAACGCCTTTCTGTGAGGGGAGCTCCTGCGATAGGCGTGGCCGCGGCCTTTGGGGTTCTCTTGGGCATACAGTCTTTTAAGGGAAAAAATAAAGCGGCTTTCTTAAAATTCTTTCAAAAGACGTGTGATTATCTGGCTTCATCCCGCCCGACAGCGGTGAATCTTTTTAATGCGCTTCATGTAATGAGATTAGTGATTGCTGATAATCCTGACGAAGATGTTGATACCTTAAAGAAATTGTTATTGAAGAGGGCTATGGAACTTTTTCATGAGGACAAGAAAACTTGCAGGAAAATGGGGGAGCATGGGGCAGGGCTTATCAAAAATGGGATGCAATGCCTGACGGTCTGTAATGCAGGGGCTTTGGCCACCGTTGATTTTGGTACGGCGTTAGGTGTTTTTTATTCAGCAAAGAAAATGGGTAAGAAGTTTAAGGTGTATTCTTGTGAAACACGTCCCTTGCTTCAAGGCAGCAGGCTTACATGTTGGGAACTCTTGCGTCAGAAAATAGACACAACCTTGATTTGCGATAATATGGCAGCCTCATTGATGTCCAGGGCCAAGGTTGATATCGTGTTTGCCGGCGCTGACCGTATTGCTTCCAACGGGGATACAGCTAATAAGATTGGCACGTATATGCTGGCGGTCTTAGCAAAACATCATGGGATTCCTTTTTATATTGTAGCCCCACGGTCGACTTTTGATTTTAACATAAAAACAGGAAAACAAATTCCTATAGAAGAGAGAGACAGCGATGAGGTCAAGTGTTTTGCAGGTATTTCAACCGCGCCTAAAGGCATCAAGGTTTATAATCCTGCGTTTGACGTGACCCCAGCTTCGCTTATCACAGGAATTGTGACCGAGTGTGGTATCATACGTCCGCCGTATGTTAAGAGTATTAGTGCTTTAAAATTGTATGCGTAATCTTAGTCAATTAGGTGAATTCGGCTTAATCGATGTCCTCAAAAAATACGCGCCTATTTCAAAAGAGGTCAAAAAAGGAATAGGTGATGATGCGGCTGTTCTTGCGTATAACAAGAAAGATTATTTGCTTTTAACGACAGATATGTTGGCGGAAGATGTGCATTTTACGCGCCAGATGTCTGCCAAAGGAATAGGGCATAAAGCGTTGGCCTGCAGTATCAGTGATATTGCAGCCATGGGCGGTTGGCCAACCTTTGCTGTTGTGTCTCTGGGCGTTTCATCTCAAGAGTCTGTTGATTTTATTAAGAATATTTATCAAGGGATAGAAAAAATAGCCAGGGCCTATCACGTAAGTGTTGTTGGCGGAGATACGATTAAAACAGAGAAAATGATTATTAACGTTGCTTTGTTAGGCCAGGTTGAAAAGACAAGTTTGACAACCCGGGATGGCGCGCGCTGTGGGGACCGTCTATTTGTGACAGGGCCATTGGGAGGGTCCCTCAAAAGCTCTCATCATCTTAATTTTATGCCGCGTTTAGAACAGGCCCGTTTTTTAGTGAAGCATTTTAAGCCTTCAGCCATGATGGATATTTCTGATGGTTTGTCCGGGGACTTAAATCATATTTTAAAGGCTAGTGGTGTGGGGGTCTGTTTGGATGAGGATATGATACCTCGAAACAAGGGGGTTGGTTTAGAACAAGCATTGAATGAAGGTGAAGATTTTGAACTGCTTTTTACGATTGAGCCCAAGAAGGCGAGAAGATTGATGGATTGGCAGGCCAGGAATAAGGTATTTTATTTTTATCCAATAGGGACAATAACATCTCATGCCCATGAAAGGCCAAGATCTAAAAGTTTCTCTCATTTCTAACAGTGCCCAAGAAACCATGCGTGTGGCCAAGGAGTTTGGGCTTCAATTAAAGCCCGGGGACATTGTTTTTTTACAAGGTGATTTGGCGTCTGGAAAAACCACCTTTGTCAAAGGTTTGGCTCAAGGTTTTCGGGTGAATCCAAAGAAGGTCAATAGCCCAACCTTTGTCTTAATGAATTATTATAAAGGTAAGGTGCCGCTTTATCATTTTGATTTTTATCGCCTTGATCCAGGAACGATCGAGGCATTTGATTTTGATGAATATTTTTATGGGGACGGGATTTGTCTTATTGAGTGGCCTGAGCGTTTAGGGATTCACGCGCCCAGGCTTTCTTATCTTGTCCAATTTCAACATAAAGGTGAAAATAAAAGGCGTCTATGTATTTCTTGTCTTTTGAAACATCGAGTAAAATCTTCTCGTTAGCTTTAAGCCGGGATGAAAAGGTTTTGCGTTTTAGAAACATCAAGAATTCCCTGGTTCTTGAGGATTCTATCTTGCCTGCCATGGATAAAATTTTAGCATCAGCGTCTTTAAAGTTTTCACAGATGGATGGTTTTGCCGTGGCTTTAGGGCCTGGTTCTTTTACTAGTTTGCGGGTTGGGCTTTCAGTCATCAAGGCCTTTGCGTTTGGCACAGGCAAGCCAGTGGTTGGTATTCCAACCTTGGATATTTTGGCAGAGGGTGTCAGAAACAAGGGTGATGTGGATGAAATTTGTGTGCTTAACGATGCCAGAAGAGGAAATGTTTTTGCCTCTTTTTATAGGCCTGTATCAAATCAGGGTCTGGAGAGAAAAAGTGATTATCTGTTAACGACCCTTGATAAGGTCCTGGAGAAGGTCCATGGCCAGACCCTTTTTGTGGGTGATGCCCTGGGGCTTTATCGGGAGACTATTGAAAAGGCTTATCAATCATACAATGTTAAGAAAAAATGTGTTTGTAAATGTCTTTTCGTGAATGAGAAATTGTGTTATCCTCAAAGCAAGGTAATGGCAGGCTTGGCTTTCGAACGTTTTCAAAATAAACAGTACGAAGATCCAGGCAAACTTTTACCATTGTATTTGTATCCCCAAGACTGCCAGGTAGCCAAGAAAGCGTAAGAATAATAAAGATGGAAGACACACTGACCATATCTCAAACAACCCTGCATACCCCCACATGGTGTGAGATAGATTTAAAGGCCTTGGCTTATAATTTTGAACAATTACAAAAATTGGCCTCAAAAAACATGTCGCATCCTTCAGGAATCATGCCTGTTATTAAGGCTGATGCTTATGGTCATGGAATAATGGAGGTGGCCCGGGTTTTGGATGAGTGTGGGTGTAAATATTTTGGGGTCTCTAATGCGGGTGAAGGAATAGCCCTTCGCAGAGCAGGATTTAAGCAAAAGATATTGTTATTTGAATCAACCTTGCCCGCAGAAGCTTTAGATATTGTTGAATATGATTTAACACCTTCTGTTATTGCTAAAGAGATGGCCATGGCCTTAAATCACGCGGCGCGTCAGGCCAAGAGGCAGGTGGCGGTGCATATTAAAATTGATACAGGCATGGGGCGTTTAGGGATAAGGGAAGATCATGCCTTGGATTTTGTTGCCTCCTTGCGTGTTCAATTTCCTCATTTACAGTTAGAAGGGGTTTTTACTCATTTTCCAGTAGCAGATACCGACAGAGATTTTACCCTGAATCAAATGCGTCGTTTCAGGGACATTGTTTATTCCCTTGAAAATCAATTTATTACCTTTTCTTATGTGCATGCAGGAAACAGCCTGGGGCTTGGGGATTATAAGTCAGAACTTTTTAATCTGGCACGGCCTGGCATCATGCTTTACGGCGTTTATCCTTTGACGGATTTAAAGGACAAGGTCCATTTAAAGCCCGTGATGTCGGTTAAGTCTCAAGTGTTATTTGTCCAGACCATTGCTAAGGGCAGGGGGATTAGTTATGGGCACACCTTTAAAGCTAAGGAAGAGATGACGGTGGCGATTTTGCCTATAGGGTATAGTAACGGATATTTGCGCGCGTTATCTAATAAGGCTTTTGTCTTGATTCAAGGGGTACGTTGTCCGGTGGTTGGGCGTGTAACCATGGATCAGATTATTGTGGATGTGACCACAGCGACCCTTTCAGGCCAAATTCCTAAAATAGGCGATATCGCGGTTATCATGGGCACCCAAAAAGGGGCCACTATTTCCGTTGATGAATTAG
>JADFXW010000091.1:0-2491 GCA_015233375.1 Candidatus Omnitrophota bacterium
GGAATTTTTCTATCATCGCGCATATTGACCATGGCAAATCAACCTTGGCAGACAGGTTTTTATTGTTTGCCGGGGCCATTGATGAGCGTAAGTTCCATAATCAAATGCTTGATGACATGGACCTTGAGCGCGAGCGCGGGATTACCATTAAGGCCTCTGCCGTGCGTTTGAATTATAAGGCCAAGGATGGCCAGATGTATATTTTTAACCTGATTGATACCCCTGGCCATGTGGATTTTTCTTATGAGGTTGAAAAATCCCTGCGTGCCTGCGAGGGGGCCTTGTTGTTGATTGATGTGACTCAAGGGGTTGAGTCACAAACGATCGCTAACTATTACTTGGCCATTGATAATAACCTTGAAATTTTGCCTGTTATTAACAAAATCGATATCGCGAGTGCTGATATTGATGAAGCCAAACGTCAGTTTACAGAAATCCTTAAATTCAAGCTTCAAGACATCCAGCTTGTTTCAGCCAAGGAAGGGTTGAATGTGGATGTCCTGTTTGAAAAGATTGTGGCCTTTATTCCGCCGCCAGATGGGGATCCGCAAGCGCCCTTGAAAGCCCTGGTGTTTGACATGAAGTATGATATTTACAAGGGTATTATTATTTATGTGCGTGTTTTTGAAGGGGCGCTTAAAGCAGGGATGCGTATTCGTTTTATGAATGTCGCCAAAGATTTAGATATTCAGGAGGTAGGTATTTTTGCGCCTGGAATCCAGCCGGTCAAAGGGCTTTCTGCTGGCGAGGTCGGTTATATCACCTGTAATTTACATGACCCTAAAGAGGTCAGGGTTGGGGACACCGTCACCGAAGTGTCTCGTCCAACACTTAAGCCCCTGGAAGGCTACCGTCAATTGAAACCATTGGTGTTCTGCGGGGTATACCCCGTGAATGCGGGTGATTACGCCTCCTTACGCGAGGCTATCGATAAATTACGGCTTTCAGATCCGAGCTTTGTTTATGAGCATGAAAATTCTCAATCATTTGGTTATGGTTTCCGTTGTGGATTTTTGGGGCTTTTGCATATGGAGATTGTCCAGGAAAGGCTCGAGCGCGAGTATGATTTAAACCTCATCTTAACAACGCCCAACGTAGGCTATAGGATTGTGAAGCGAGATGGTTCGGTGATGGAATTGGAAAATCCGTCGGATCTGCCCAATGGATCTGAAATCGTCCGTATTGAGGAACCGATGTTAGCCGTGTCTATTTTTACACCAGTAGGTTTTATGGATGCGGTCATGGAATTAACCAAGCGTAAGCGTGGTTTTTTCCAGAAGAGTGAATTTATTGGGGATCGCATGAAGATTATTTTTGATATCCCTCTTTCAGAGGTTATCGTGGATTTTAATGACATGATAAAATCCGCGACCCGTGGTTACGGGTCTATTGATTATGAATTCAAAGAGTATATGCAAGCCTCTATCACGCGTTTGGATATTTTGATAAACGATGAGCCCTGCGATGCTTTTTCGTGCATGGTCCACAAAGAACGCGCGTATGACAAAGGCCTCGGGCTTGTGAGCAAGCTTAAGGAATTAATTCCTCAACAATTGTTCGAGGTCCGTATTCAAGCACAGGCAGATGGCCGCATCATTTCTTCTGCCCGCGTTAAACCTGCGGGTAAAAATGTGACGGCCAAGTGTTACGGTGGGGATATTACCCGTAAAAGAAAACTTTGGGAAAAACAAAAAGAAGGGAAAAAGAAGCTTAAACAAATTGGTCGTGTTGAGGTGCCGCAAGAAGCGTTTTTAGCTGCGTTGAAAATTTAAGAAAGGATCCCCATGTCCCAAGAGAATAAACCAAAATCTGTTATCCGTGAATGGATTGAATCCATTCTCATTGCCCTTGTCCTTGCAGTTCTTATCAGGAGTTATTTTATTCAGCCCTTTAAAATCCCCAGCGGTTCCATGCGCATGACCTTGATTGAAGGGGATCATATTTTTGTGGATAAATGGACCTATGGTCCTCAAATTTTACCGCCTCTTTTTTGGGATATTGGGTTTAAGGAAGGCAGCCCTTTAGTGTCCCTGCGTTGGCCTGATTCATGGATACCTCTAACCAAGATGAGGATACCTGGTTTTAGAAAACCTCAATGCGGGGACATTGTTGTTTTTGTGTATCCGATGGACCCGACCAAGGACTTTATTAAACGTTTCATTGCCTCAGGCGGTCAGACAGTCCAGATAAAGGACGGTTCTGTTTATGTGGATGGAAAGAAAATTACAGACCCCCGTATCAAGAATACATACTATTATAATCGTGGAGATTACGGCAGCGAGGGCCAGGTTATTCATGTTCCTCATGGGTATTGTTTTGTTATGGGGGATAATAGCGGATCGAGTTATGACAGCCGTTATTGGGGTTTTGTTCCCGAGAAAAGTATACTGGGTAAGGCGGATGTTATTTTTTGGCCGTTAGACAGGGTTCGGATTTTCCAATGAAATTGAAAAATAATGTTATTGCGAGCAAAGCGAAGCAATCTTTTTAC
>JADFXW010000091.1:2546-5435 GCA_015233375.1 Candidatus Omnitrophota bacterium
ATGACATTGTGTTTAACAGGTTGTCAAACAACCCCTCGGCCACAATCATCTCAAGCGGATGAAGTCTCCGCATTGAAGGCCGTAACCAAAGGCTTGACGAATAAAGAGATGAGTGATGCTGATTTAAAGAATATGGCTCAAAAATTACAGAAAGATCCTGAGGCTCAGTCAGCCGTACGCTCGATTAATTCGGCTTTTAAACTTGAGCATACGGTCAAATATTGTCCTGAGACGGGAGAGCGCTTTAGTTCGGATCAGGAATGGTGTCCTGACCATAAGGTCAAGCTTGAATGGGTGGAATAAGAGAAAATGGCCCTAACCTTTGCTAATAAAGTCACGATAGGTCGTATCTTGATCGTTCCATTTTTTATCGCGATGGTCATGTATACGACGCCTGGGCATGACTATTTTCGTTTCTGTGCTATCGGGCTTTTTATGGTTGCGGTAATTTCAGATGTTATTGATGGTTAAGGACAAGAGGCCAAAAAACAAGGGCAGGGGCAATTCTGGATCCTTTGGCAGATAAAATGTTATTGATAAGCGCGTTTGTCTGTTTATATATCAAGCGCGCCAGTTTTCCTGACATTCATTTTCCTTTATGGTTTGTGTTGGCTATTATTAGCAGGGATGTCATTTTGTTGCTGGGGGCCGGCATCATCCAGATTTTAACAGGGAAATTAGAAATTGAGGCTAATCGTTCAGGAAAATTGACCGCATTCTTGCAAATTGTTTGTGTTTTAGGGGTTTTGTTGAAATTAACATTTACCTTTGTTTTTTGGTATGTGGCTTTGGTGGCCACATTTATCTCGGGTGTTGTTTATATCATGGAAGGAATTAAGGCGCTTAATGAATCCTCTCTTTCTAGTCATTAATGTGGTATTAGCCTATTTTATTGGTGCTATTCCTGTGGCGTATATGGCGGGTCGTTTTTATAAGAATATTGATATTCGGGAATATGGCTCTGGGAATATGGGTGCTACGAATGCATTTAGGGTTTTAGGCAAAGGGCCAGGCACCTTGGTTTTATTGCTGGATATTCTCAAAGGTTTGATACCCATTACTTTGTTGGCAAATATTTTTGATCTTCATGCCCCGTTGGCCCTGGTCCTTATCGCAGTGGCAGCGGTGGCAGGACATAATTGGACAGTGTTTATGAAATTTAAAGGTGGTAAGGGCATGGCCACCAGTTTAGGGGTTTTGATAGGCTTAGCCATTCAATTGCCAGGAATAAGAGTGGTGCTGGGAGCCGCTTTATTAACCTGGCTTGTTATTTTCTTTATATTTGGATATGTCTCTGTTGCCTCAATTGCCGCAGCTGTTGTTTTTCCTATTATGATGGTTGCGGTGAATGCCCCGTTTTCCATGAAGGTCATGGCCATTGGCCTTTGCATGGTGATTGTGTTTAAGCACAAATCCAATATCAGGCGCCTGATGCGAGGTCAGGAAAACCGCGTGTATTTCCCTTTCCATAAACGCCCGTATTAAAGGGAGGGTTAGGGGGAGTTTAACGCCCTATTTTTACACCCTCAAGAGTTTAATTTAAAAAGAATTTTTTATTCTTTAATTCCCCTAATTTTACTCTCCGTCGACAATTTTTCAAGAAAACGCTTTCTTAAAATGCGTCCAGTCACCTTGTTTTTCTCAAGGGGCATGTTACACTTCGTTTAGGGGGAGGCAATTAAGACAAAATATGGATATTAAAAATTTCAAGTTACCAGCAACTAAGGATTGGCCTATGAAGGACATCATTCATAAAAGTGCCAGTATTTTACACGGTCAGGGCAAAAGCATTGTTATCCGTGAACATGCTCAAGATGATCAATGCGTGACTGATGTTCGTAAGAATTTTATTTATGTGGCCCAAGAAGCAGACTCTCAAGAAGAACAAGCCGCACCTAAGGTGCGCATCAAGAAATCATTTGATAGCGTTAATAAAGATGAAAAATTTTCCTTTCGCGTGATAGGGCATTATTATGTGACGCATCATCGCCGTTTGATTAAGATTATTTATGCGCACACCTTAAAGATTAATCTGCATTGGAAATGCCCGGTTACGTCGTTAAAGAAGATAGTGACCATGGCCTAGGAAACCAATAGTCATGAGTGTTTACGGACCTCGCCTACTTTTGGCGGGGTTCTTTGTTTCTATGCTTGTCAGTCACCCAAAATTCTAAATAATTTCCCGTCATAAGCTTTGTCTGAGCATGTAAAGACGGCAGGGCGCTGAAGAACACCAGGATAAAGGGAACAAGCATCCACTCAAAGGCATGGACTAATTTTAAGAGCCAGCTGTTTCGGATATTAGGCTTGGGCAAGAGTGATAAAGAAAGCACAATAGATATTCCTAAGGCAAAAGCGGCAAGTCCAAAGATGGTGTGGGCAATTGCCGGGACATTATAATAAACCACTGATGACGAAAAATCCTGACGCGAGAAAAAGACAGGAAGCCAGCCAATGATAGAAAGAATAAAACCTGACGTGGCCCATGAAAGATGCCCTTCAAAAAGTTTAAAACCAAGGCGCAGCTTGTCATACAATGAGATTTTGTTTGATTGAATGAAAGCCCTTGTGACAATCGGAAAGTTCTCTACACCCCATGCCCAACGTTTTTTTTGTTTATAAACGCTTTGAACCGTTTCCCACCAGTTTTTGGCACAGGCGACATCCATGGATAAGGTGACATACATCGGAATGACTTGATATTGTCCATCGTAATGGATGTATGATTTCCAGAAAATGGCAGAATCGTCGGATATCATGTCCACAGGCCAGTAATCCACTTCAACCAAGGCCTTGAAGCTCATGCTGTGGCTTGAGAAGGTGACCAGCTTTTCAGGGTTGGTGGCTTCAATAAGCTGGAAGAAGGAAGATCCCGTTTCAATGACCCGC
>JADFXW010000091.1:5453-6603 GCA_015233375.1 Candidatus Omnitrophota bacterium
TATTATTATGATAAACCGGGATTGGTTGAAAACTGGCACGGTAACGGTTTGGGGATACCATAAAATGATAGGTTAGGCAGGGAAAATAATTGGGGCTGACCACGGTATCGGCATCAAAGCATGAGATGATTACATCTTCTAGAGGAATGTTATTTTTTTGGAAAAATCGATAGGCCCAACGGGCAGCACAGGTGGCGTTTGCCCCTTTAACACGGGCCTCGCCTTCAGAGATGGCGGGATGAATCACGGTAAAACAGCCAAAGAAAATATGTTTATATTTTCTTTCCAATTCGCGTACCGCTTGATGCACATCTGACAGGGCTCGTTCTTCAAGAGCAAAGACAAGCACTATTTTTTTGAGAGGAAAATTTTGATTTTTGATGGCTTCCACCACAGGAATTAAAATATCACGGCCCTCTTTAATGATAGGAAGTATTATCAAATGATAAATGTTGTTTGATAAAGGAGGGGGTGTTTTATTTTTATAGAGGGTTGTGAGTTGATCAATATGGATTTTATAAGATGCCTTTTGGCGCCAGTTTCCGGCTGTTTTTAGAGACTGAATTGTTGCTAAATAATTTTTTAAATCATCTATTCCTTTAATGCGGGCCATCCAATCGGTGTCTCTTTCAATGTTAAGACGATACCAAGAAAATAAAAGAAAGATGGTAGAATAGAGAATCCTCATGATCCAGGAGATGTCAAAAGCCACGATAAAAATAGCAGCCCAAACAGGAAAGAATATTGACAAGAAGACAAGTCCTGATAGTACGAGCCAGCTGACTAAACCCGGCACGATTTCAAGCACGCGCTGCAGGAGTGCTTGTTGAGGATTAAGATTTTCTTTAGAAAAATGAAAGTTCATGGTCTGGGCTCTTTTGAGGATGGTTTATTCCGCAATGACTCCGGGATTGGGACATTTAAGATAGGGCGATAAGGGAGGATTTGGGCAACGCATAAGAATTCCGTGTCTTCATCCAAGTAAAAAAGGGCCCCGTTCTTTTCTTCAAAATACATATTGGTCATTGGTTTTGATTTTGCAACTGTGTTCATTTTTTTGGCACCAGTTTCTTCGTTTGAGATAAGGCGTATCCATGACCATTGACGGATGATGGTGTTATTTTTATCATTAATTGAAAATTGGTCTTGA
>JADFXW010000092.1:0-495 GCA_015233375.1 Candidatus Omnitrophota bacterium
TGGGGTATTTTGCGCTTTATACCTGTTTTTTTCCTTTGTTGTTGGCAGGCCCCATTGAACGCTCGTACAATCTTCTTCCACAATTACAGGAGAGGCATGATTTTGATGATAAGCGCCTGACAAAAGGGCTTATGTTAATGGCTTGGGGTTTTTTTAAGAAACTCGTGATTGCGGATAGACTGGCTGTGGTGGTAACCCAGGTTTATGGTCATTTACCGAAGTATACGGGGGTGGCGTTGATTACTGCGACGGTGTTCTTGGCCTTCCAGGTCTATTGCGATTTTTCAGGCTATTCGGATATTGCCTTAGGCACGGGTGAGGTGTTGGGTTTTAGATTCATCAGGAATTTTAATTGTCCCTATTTTTCCCGATCCATCACTGAAGTTTGGCGTCGGTGGCACATTTCATTATCTTCGTGGGTCCATGATTATCTTTTTACTCCTGTATCGATCGCTTTAAGGGGACTTGGCCTGGCAGGTATTTGCATAGCCATTA
>JADFXW010000092.1:550-6273 GCA_015233375.1 Candidatus Omnitrophota bacterium
CATCATTTTCGGCGCCCTTCAAGGATTATTTTTAATCGTAGATGTCGTAAACAGGACGTTTTTAAAAAAGGTTTTTACACGTGGGCCTTCCTGGGTTTGGGCTGCTTCAGGCATGGCGATGACCTTTGGGTTGTGGTGCATCTCCATTATTTTCTTTAAAACAGACTCTTTGAAGGATGCGATGTATATCCTGACTCATTTGTTTGACAGGATCCAATTTAAGATGGGTGGGTATGATATGGGTTTAGGGCCTACGGAAACCATGATAGGAGTTATTTTTCTTCTTTTTCTTCTGTTGGTCGAAATCATTCAGCAGCGATGGGGGAGTTTAAGAACAGTGATATTGGGCCAGCCGATCGTGGTGCGTTGGTTCTGTTATCTTTCGATGATATTAACGATATTGGTTTTTGGGAAGATGGAGTCTGGTATGGATTTTATCTATTTTAAATTTTGAACATGGCCATAAGATTTGCTATAAAGGTTGTTGTTTTTTGTTTGCTCTTAGGTGGGCTCATTTTTGGGTTGATTGTCCGCCATAATCCGTATTTGTATACGCAAGAACGGTACGATGCTCAAATGAGGCGTCTGATGCAAAAAGGGCCGACATATATCCTTTTAGGGGATTCTCAATCCATGTCCTTGGAAGGAGATCCTCTTTGGCCTCGAAGTATTTTTAATGCCTCGTTTGGCAGCGATGGTGTTAATGAAATGTATATTAAGCTGGGCGTCGCCTTGCGCCATAATCCAGATCTAAAGGGGGTCTTTGTCAACGCAGGGGACCATATTTTTGCTCAAGACAGACAAGGTGTGAACAACTGGCTTTTCATTAAACCTTATGCGGATAGGGCTCTTTATAAGGAAATCTTTCATGCAGAGCCCCAGGATCGGCTATTTTGTTTTCTCACGAGACGGTTTCCTATGTTAAACCCCAATATTTATGTTTTTAGCAGGCAGCGTTTGGTTGAGAAAATCATGGGGCTTTGGTCTACCCGCCGGGATTCTGTGGACAATAGTGTGCCTTGGGGCGATGAGAAGAACAAATTTAAGCGTCTGGAACTTGCTGCCCGCAGGGCTCATGACACCTTGTCAGACGCTATTATTGTTGATGAATTTGTGGCCAACTACCGTAAGCTTCTTGAGTTAGGCCATAAGCATCATGTGCGTGTTATCGGTGTGCGGTATCCCGTGTCTTTGGAGTACACTCAGGAAAAACGAAAATATGCGATTGATAAGGTGCAGGCTCTTTTTCGACAGATGCCCTTTGATCAATTCTTAGACTACACGCATCTGATTGAGTCGCCGTCGTATTATTTTAACCCGGACCATCTCAATGAAGAAGGTGGGGCCATTTTGGTCAAACAACTAAAGACGGATATGAAGTTATAAAGCTATGATAATCACCATCCATCAGCCGCAGTACCTGCCCTGGCTTGGCTACTTTGATAAAATAGCCAAAGCGGATATTTTTATTTTATTAGATAATGTCCAATTTAAAAAGAATGAATGGCAGAACCGTAATCGTATAAGAACCCCGGAAGGCTGGCAGTGGCTGACAGTGCCTGTTTTACATCATTTTGGGGACAAGATTAATGAGACGAAGATAAACAATAAAGAGCCTTGGCGCAAAAAACACCTGCGGGCCCTGGAGTTGAATTATTCAAAGGCCCCTTTTTTTGCTCAATATTACCCGCGTTTTCAGGAAGGTTTAAACCACGAATGGGACAATCTATCTGATCTTAATGTTTATTTTGTTGGTATGATTCTTGATATGCTTAAGGTCAAGACAAAGACAGTCTTGGCCTCTGAATATGAAGCCACGGAACATAAAACATTAAGGCTTGTTGATTTATGTAAAACCTTTAAGGCCCAGACTTATTTGTCAGGACAAGGGGGGCAAGATTATTTGGATGTAGAGCAGTTTAAAATAAATAATATTGATATTGTTATTCAAAAATATGAACATCCCGTCTATAATCAAATGTGGCAGGGTCCAAAGTCTCAAGGGTTTATTTCCCATTTGTCTATTATCGACTTGATATTTAATAGTGGCCCTGAAAGCTTGCGTATCTTATCTTCAGGAGAAAAACAAACATGAAAATCATTGTCACCGGCGGAGCTGGGATGATTGGTTCGCATTGCGCCGAGCATTTTGCGAAGAAAAAACATGATGTTTTAGTGTTGGATAATCTTTTGCGTTCTTCCATCTTTGGATCCAAATCAAAAAGCGTTGAGTACAATTGGCGTTATTTAGAAAAGATACCAAAGGTCAAGCTTTTGAGAAAGGACATTTGTGACAGGGATGAGATGATGCGTGTTTTTAAGAGGGAGGCGCCGGATTTGGTCATCCATACCGCTGGTCAGCCAGGGGTCAAATATTCTCTGGAGCATCCCCTGGAAGATTATGAAATAAACGCCACAGGGACCATTAATGTCCTGGAAGCTTTACGCAAGGTCAATAAAAAAGGGATGTTTATCCTGACCTCAACGAACAAGGTTTATGGGAATAATGTCAACCATGTGGCCCTCAAAGCCTGGCCTAAAAGATATACTTTTAAATCTATTAAAGGTATTGATGAACGTTTTAGTATTGATTTAACAGGACACACCCCCTATGGTGTCTCAAAATTGACAGGTGATTTGTACACACAGGACTATGCGCAGATTTTTGATTTAAAAAGTGCTATTTTCCGGATGAGCTGTATTTATGGGACCAGGCAATTTGGTTTTGAAGACCAGGGATGGTTGGCCTGGTTTGCTATCCGTTTCCTTCAGAATAAGCCGGTGACCATTTATGGCGATGGGCGGCAGGTCAGAGACGTGTTATGGGTGGATGATCTGATCAAGGCTTTTGAGGCTTTTACCTCCAGGGATTTTCGTTACAAGGGTGAGGTTTTTAATATTGGCGGAAGTTATAAGAACACCATTTCACTTTTGGAGTTGATTGAAATCTTGGAGAAAACCAGTGGCCGCAAGATTCAAATTCAGTATGGTCCTTGGCGCCAATTTGACCAGAAGGTTTATATTTCTGATATTACCAAGGCCCAGAAATTGCTGCACTGGAAACCAACTGTTTCTCCCAAAGAAGGGGTGAAACGGTTGTATCAGTGGGTTGAGCAAAATAGAGCCCTGTTTAGACAATAACAAAGACTTGGAGACAAAGGTATGGAAGAAAAGAAAATTCGGAATATTTTAGCATTCGGTGCGCATCCAGATGATATTGAATTAGGCTGCGCTGGCACCTTACGCAAACATGTCAAGATGGGTAATAACGTGTATCTTTGTGTTTTAAGTGAAGGCCAGGAGGCAGGAGACCCTATACTCAGAAAACAAGAACAAGAGGAGGCTGTCCGTCGTTTGGGGGCCAAGGAATTGATTTGGGGACACTGGATTGATACGAAATTCGAGGTCAGTAAACAGTCGATTGATTTTGTTGAATCAGTGGTGGCAAGGGTCAAGCCTTATGAAATTTATGTGAATTACAGCGGGGATTCTCATCAAGACCATCGTATCCTGGTTGAGTGCGTGATTGCAGCCACCCGTTATAATAAGCGTGTTTTATTTTATGAGGATTATACCTCCTACAACTTTCAACCTGACATTTACGTTGATATTGAAGATGTACTGGAGGATAAACTTCATATTATCAGTGCTTTTCAGTCACAAGTCAGCCGTCATTTTCCGTCTGGCCAGAAAATGCTGGATGGAATCAAAGCCATTGCTAATTTTAGGGGCTTTCAAGCAAGGATTACTTACGCGGAAGGTTTTAAAGCAGTGCGCTATTTAAAACTGGATATTGAGTGATGTGTTCTTCGTTAATCAAAATCCCTCATTCTAAACCTACGATAAGCTCTTCGGACAAGGCTGCTGTGGCCAATGTAGTCAAGACCGGCCACTTGGCGCAAGGGGGCAAGGTTTTAGAATTTGAACAAAAGGTTGGTGAATATCTTGGGGTTAAGAATGCCGCAGCCCTCAATTCGGGGACAAGCGCGTTGCATTTAGCCTTATTGGCCTTAGGTGTGGGGCCTCGAGATGAAGTGATTCTTCCGTCTTATGTTTGTTCAGCGCCGTTAAACGCGATTTATTATACGCAAGCCACCCCAAGAATTGTGGATGTTAATCCTGAAGACTTTAATATTTCCGTTTCTGAGGTGCGAAAAAAGATTAATAAAAAAACTAAGGCGCTCATTGTCCCGCATATGTTTGGTTGTCCTGCAGATATAAAGGAGTTGGTCCGATTAGGAGTGCCTGTGATTGAAGATTGTGCTCAAAGTTTTGGTGCTGAGTATCAAGGTAAAAGGGTAGGATCTTGGGGGACCTTGACCGTGTGTTCTTTTTATGCCACCAAGGTTTTGACCACAGGTGAGGGAGGCATGGTTTTATCTCCTCATCTCAAGTTGATTGATAAAATCCGTCAATGGCGTTGTTATGATAAGGTTGACTCTTATCAGGTTAGATATAATTATAAAATGACGGAGATGCAGGCCGCATTAGGTTTAAGCCAACTTTCACACCTGGCAGGTTTTCTTCAAAAGCGAAGGGCTATTGCCAGAGCGTATCGTGAGTCTTTAAGAGGAACGTCTTTTATTCCCCCATTTGAGACAAAAGACAGGATGTCTATTTATTTTCGGTTTATCATTAAGGTCCAAAAAGGGAAGAAGGAATTATTGGAGAAATTTAAAGACAGGGGGATTGAAGCTCTTCCCCCTGTCTTTAAACCTTTACATCGTTATGTTAGTCAGACGCAATGTCCTGTTGCGGACAAGTTGATGAAAGATTGTTTATCAATCCCTATTTATCCAGGACTAACAGGCCCTCAAATAGCAAGTATCACAGAATGTTTATTTTTTACAAGCAGCGCAATTCACAAAATAACTGGCCACAATCACTAAAGCGGCAATAATAGTGGCAATATCAAAAACACGGGCTAAATGGACATGAGAGAGGATTTTATCAATATAATTGGTGTGGATAAGACCAACAAGTCCTGAGTTGAGTGATCCAATCACAGCAATTAAGCCTACAATTTGACATACAGGGCAAGAGTGTTTGATCATGATAAGTTCCTCCTCAAGTTTTAAGGTTGTTGACAAAATGACTGAATGTTAAATTATTAAATATTATTATAACATCGGCATTTATAATAAAAAACTTAAAAAGGATTTTTTTAATGGAAAGGGGTTAAGGTTTATGGAAAAGCGGATTTATTATCATGATACAGACGCTGGGGGAATCGTTTATTATGGTCAGTATTTGTGTTACTTGGAAGAAGCCCGCACCGAGTTTTTGGAAAACAGGGGATTAAGTGTGGAGACGTTTAAGGAACGAGGCTTTATTTACGTGGTGCGTCAATGTAATGTCAGTTATCGTTCACCTGCGCGTTATGGGGACACGCTTATTTGTGATGCTCAATTAAAAAAGATAGGAGCTTCCCAATTGACCTTTGGACAGACGATTCACCATAAAGAAACCGGGCGATTGATTGTTGAGGCTGAGGTTTTTTTGGTGTGTTTAAACCAGGAGTTTCGTCCTACAGCCATTCCTGAAGATTTAAAGGAAAAATTATCTCAATAGTTTCCATGATTAGTTAATATTTTGAGCCCCATCCTTGGTTGCTTGTGACCAAAGATTATAGTCGCCATCAGGTAATTGTTGGAGGTTTTTCATATTGTAGGTGTTTCGATTAACATTATATTTGTCATAAAAACCATTATCCACACTATAGA
>JADFXW010000093.1 GCA_015233375.1 Candidatus Omnitrophota bacterium
AAAAAGCTCGATATCCTCAGGTGTTGCTCATTTAGTCAAGTCCAATGCCTTGCTTAAAGCCAAGGAAGTGGCTTTGCGCATCAAGGATGGCCTTGTGATTGGTTCTGATACGGTTGTTTGTTCTGGCTTCCCAATCTTTTAGCGCTAGGAGTAGCCATTTTCTGTAACTGGAAGGTCATGACAAGATAAACTTATGAGAATCCTGGACCGCTATATCTTAAAATCGATCATTTTTACTTTTATAGGCACGGTGGTGACCTTTGCTTTCCTGTTTATCCTCATCGACATGTTTGGAAACCTGCAAGACTTTATTTCAAAAAGTGTTAGTATCCCGGTTATCATCAAATATTATATTTCATTTTTGCCGTCTATTATTGTGCAGACCTCAACCATGGCCTGCCTGATTTCTGTTTTATTCACCTACAGCAGCCTTAATGCCAACAATGAAATTATTGCCATCAGGGCCTCAGGCCTGAATTTCTGGCAAATCACAAGACCTGCCCTTGTCTTTGCCCTATTCATTTCAGCTCTTGTGTTTTTAGTCAATGAAAAATTTGTGCCTCAGTCTTCGATGATTAATCAAGATATCCGGGACACTGAAATCAAGGTTATCCCGTCCCAAAAAGGTAAAGGAAAGCCGGTTATCCGTAACCTGACATTCTACGGCCTTAAAAACCGTCTCTATTTTATTGATACCTTTAATCCTAACACCAATGAATTAAATGGCATTACCATCATAGGCCATGATAATCATCAAAATCTGGTCCAAAAAATTGTAGCGCTAAAAGGAAAATGGACCGGGATAGCCTGGAAATTCTATAACTGCCAAATCACTCAATATAACGGGGCCATGCCCAACAGCCCAGGACGGATGCTCATCTCTGCGGAAAAATTAATGGACATCCGTGAGGCACCCAAAGACTTTGTCAAACAAAGGATGGAAGTCTCAGCCATGAACTTAAAGCAGCTGCATGATTATATCAAACGTTTTTCTGGAAGCGGGGCCATCAAGACCATCAATAATCTGCGGGTAGACTTGCAGCAAAAAATCACATTTCCTTTACGGAATTTCATTATTGTTTTGATAGGCCTTCCATTTGCGTTAATGACGGTAGGAAAACGCAAGGCCATGACCTTTACCTCAATCGCCATTGCCCTGGTCATTGGTTTTCTTTACTATGTATCTGATGCCGTAGGCCTGGCCCTGGCCAAAGGAGGAACATTATTACCCTGGCAAGGCGCATGGCTTACACCCATCCTCTTTACCCTAAGCGCCCTTATCATCATTTTCAGAAATTTCTAATCCCATATATTAATTCCCCCTCTTTGCGAAGCGATAAAAGAGGGGGTTATGGGGGAGTTTTTACTAAAATTAGTTCCTAATATAAACTTCAGCAGGCATATGCAAAATTTTTAATTCTGAAAAATCAAGCTTCTTGCTAGCATTATCGATGTCAATACCTACAAGATTTCCTTTTTTGTCATAATCTAACACAACCCCTTCAGAGATTTCACGACTTTCGACGCTTTTCCCTGAAGATAAATCAATATATAAAGAATCAGTATCTTGATAATAGTTAAGTTTCATATTTTAAACCTCCTGTCAAAGAAAGCATTGTGTATGGTCATTTGGTCTTCCAATGTAATCACCCTTAAATATTTTCCTTCATACCCTATGACTGTTCCCCAAAAGCGATAACGATTATCTTCCTGATGTTCCACTCGTACAGGATTCTTAATAACTGCCACACACCATTTCTTAGAAATATAAGGCCGTTTACGCAAAACTTCATTCTCAAAATACTCCGTAAATTGATACGTCATCGCTGTATACCTCTTGTGACCTCATATTAACCTTTGCTAAAAGTATAGCATAAAATTCTTCATTGCAAAGAAAAACGATAAGGCAAAAAAGGGGACAGGTCTTGTTTCTGACCTGTCCCCTTTTTAGAAATTGTTCCCTTCTACTTCTATTACTTTGCTATCGCAAACAACTCCGGCAATGTCTTTGGTGTCGCATCCTGGATAGAACAAATCACATGCGACATACCCTTTAACTTCTGCAATGCCTTATCCTGGAAATTCATAGGCAATGGCATGCCATTATCCCCAACCTTAATATTAATCACTTCTTCAGTTTTACTTAAGTTGATACCACCGTATTCTGCAAGATGTTGTTTTAATTTATTTTGGTCAGAATGTATTGCTGGATTATCTTTATGATTATCCAAATCCGCTAATACCGCTTCCATATGACGTTGTTTTTGTCCTTCAACAGTATTATCAGCAAAAAGCTTAGAAAAGTACCCATTTTTACTATCTTGAGATTCTCCAATTTTTGTTTTATCAGTGGTTATTTGTTCCGTCAACAACTTCCGTTGATTCTCGTCCTTATTATCAGGAAACATCGCCTCTGCCGCTTTTGTTGCCCCTTGTTGTTCCCCATTATCGTACGCTTCCACGATTTGAGCCACACGCCGCACGTTTGCCTGCCTAAGCAGATCTAATTGAAGAGTAAGACCTGCGATTGCCCTTTTCACATCATCTGACGTAGGCTGCGACGTTTGTTGATGTTCTTGCAATCCTGCTTCGCCTGGCTTTTCGCCTGGCGTTGGAGGAGCAACAGGTTGTGGCGCTTCAGGAGCAACTTGTTGTGGCGCTGGCGCTGGAACAACAGTCGTCGGGCGGCGAGGAAGTTTACTAAAATCGAAATTAGCAATATGAGTATCTTTTTGGTTATTGATTTCTGTTAACTTACCCCTGAGCTCTCTCATCTCGCTTTCCGTCATTTCTTGATTATTGAGTCCCCACTTCTTTATAAGATACAGAACTCTTTCTTTTATCGGGTCATCAGGTTTAAGACCTTCATCCAATGCTTGATGTAATAATCCTCCAAAAGCACGAATCACTTCAGAAGAAGCTTGCTGAGGTTCTAAAATGTTAGAGAATACAATATCAATAAACTCATGGTTAATAGCAGCAAATTGTTCTTCTAAAGATTGAACATCCCCCTTATCTCCGTGATTCTTTCTCAATTCATTGATTTGAGCACGAATACTTCTCAGCTTATCTCTTAAAGATATTATCTGATCATCTACTGATTGAGGAGGAACAATGGATGAACCTTCTTCGTTTGCCTCATCCCTAGCTTCCTGAGCTTCTGCTGTTAGAACCTCGTCAACCTGATGGACATTTTCCGGTGTTGGAATTGGGCTTGTTTGAGGTTGTCCTTGTTGAGGTTGTGATGGAGAAGAAACAACTCCCGGTTCTGGAAGATTCTTCTGTATGCCTAGCAATTGTTGTAATTGTGTTTCTACCGCACCGAGTCTACTATCTACTGCCGCCTTCTCTCTTTGAAGCCTTTCTATCTCTGTTTGTGCTTGAGTTCTCACTCCCTCGTTTTCTTGCTCAATAGCCGCTAATCTAGCTTTAACTTCAGCTAATTGCTTATTTCTATTTCTAAGTTTAGCTAATAGAACAAGAGCAGCAGCGATTGCTGTGCCCAAGGCATACTTAGCCCATGTCGCTAACCCAACCGCAGCTGGTGCAACTGCTGCTGTTGTTGTTGCGGCTGCTGCTGTTGTTGTTGCCGCAACTGGCGCTGCTGCTGGAATAGCCAAACCCGCAGCCTTTGCCGCTGCCCACTGCCAATATGCAGGAGAACTAGCAGGGGTTATTCCTATTTTCGCAGCCCATGCTAAAAAGCCTTTTAAATATGCGGTTTGACCTGCTACAGTAAGTAATTTTAATTCCGCAAGATTACCCACCCATGTAGCAGTAGAGGTTGCTGGATGTAACGCTGCTGCCTTCCATGCAGCCAAAGCAACACCTTTAGCAGCTGCAGCGTCAGTTGCTAATTTTGTTGCTGTTACTACGTCCGCCGCCGTCTTCGCTTTTAGCGTTGCGGCCGCCGTAGCTGCCGCACCCTTTAGCTTCAAAGCAGCTGCTGCTGCCGCCTTTGCCGCTGCAGCCTTAGCAGTTACAAGCTTCCCAGCTGCTAAAGTGGCCGCTTTTGCAGCAGTCAAATAACTTGTCATGAGCTGCATTACAGATGCTCCTGCAGCAGGTGTAGATACTACTCCTGCTGTTGTAGTTGCCACTCCTGGTGTTATTGTTGCAGAAGCTGATGCTATTGCTGAAGATCCTGCAGCAGGAACTGTGCTAGCTCCAAGAAACGCTCCCACCTTACCTCCCACCCAAAGAATTGCAGGTATACCAATATAATAAGCCGCCAATATGGCAACACCGATTACCAATATCTTCTTTTTTGTTGACCATTTTTTAGCAGGCACCGCAGCTTCTTGTTGATCCTCATCAGTTTCAACTGCTGCGTTTGGTTGCGCTGCAGCTACCTGTGAAGGTGAAGAACCTCGAGGCAAAATAGTCCGTATATCTTCAGCCGCCATCGCCTGACATCCACCGGAAAAATACTTCCTTGGAATAGTCTGTCCATTAGGGCTCAAATCTTCTTTAATATAATTAAACACGCCCTTGCGATACGCCTTCAAATACTGCTCATAAATATTAGCCATGACCTTCGGGTCATTATGTTTTTGCTCTGCCACCTTGGAGGTATTGGCAAAAACCTGGCCCAAGAGGCTTTGTTTTAAGGCCTTCTTATACCATGTAGCCATGATTTCAGCGCCATACACCTGACGCACAGGCGCGAAATTCTTGGCTGTATTCACTTCTTTTTCAATCGCAGGAATAATAATTTGACGAACAATGTCTGAAGCCATTTTCGCACGGGCATCCATGCTTGTATCCACATGGGCCAGGTTCCCAAACATCTCTTTATTCTTTTCAAGGGCCATGTAATCCTGTTCCAACATCACTTTTAAATGACTTTTAATTAAGAAAGCAGAATCACCTTTTTGATACACATCCGCCTTATCTGCCACAATCCACACCTTATTAAAGGTATTGACCTTAATATCTGTGGTACCAAATTTGGCTTTAGCTTCTGCATAAACCTTATCCCAAAATGTCTTGCCTAAGCCTTCTTCAGGATACATTAAGGACGCGGTAAACTGTTTTAACATATAATCCTGGGCTAAAAGGTCCCGGCCCATTTCCGTTTGACCAAAAACGTCAGGGATAATACGGTGAGATTCATAAGGAGAAAGGTTGACCCACATATCCTTATTAGGCATAGCCAGGGAAACAAGGAAGTACTTAATAATTTTATTAAACTCTTGTCTTTTAATATCATCAGACATGGACGCCTCACCTTGGTCCATGATGAATTTAAAATTAAAAGGGTCTTTAAGATTAACCTTCAAGCCTATCATTTGAGGCGGCTCAAAGGGTTTGGTCACATGGACCATGGTGCCAGGCTTGGGCATCACAATAGCCACCTGTGCCAAGGCTGGATGCACGGGCATCATCATGATAAAGGCAGTCAACACCATGTACGCCATAGCGCGAAACAAAGGCGACTTTCTAAGGGTTAATGTGTTCATCTTATTCTCCTTGTAATAGAGGAATTTCAATTAATAAAATATTTTGATTTTTTACCATCTATCGAAAGCATAGCATATCTGTACTAAAAATGCCAGTTTTTGTAAAAATTTTCTTATATAATATATATTATATATGACCCCTAAAAACATAAGGACTAATTTAGCCCTCTTCTTTTATTTTATTTTTTTATTTCCAGAAGAAGGGATATTTTATTAATCACCACTTCAGTTATATGTGTTGACATTTTTTCTACAACTTTAACCTCTCTGGCTCTCCAATCAAAACTTTTTACTTGATCAGCTAAAACAGCTCCACGAATATTCTGCCGATCGGGAATAAGCACCTCAAATGGATATCCCTTTATTTGATTTGTAATCGGACAAAATAAAGCAAGGCCAGATCTTTTGTTATATTCAATGGAAGACACAACAACAGCCGGACGTTTTCCAGCTTGTTCATGACCAGACTGGGGCGAAAAATTCAACCAAACCACATGACCGCGATCAGGAAGATAAGAATGCATTATAAAAGTTCCTGTCCTTGACTAACTCCAAAATCTATTTCACGATGGATATTTGACTCTGTGATTTTCATCAAAATATCCTTTAGCAAGGTCTTCTTTACCGGGCTAACAAGTAGACTCCCCTCTTTAA
>JADFXW010000094.1 GCA_015233375.1 Candidatus Omnitrophota bacterium
AGTGTTATTTTTTGAAGCCAAGTTATATTTGACCAATGCTTTTAATTTTAGGGCTTTGGCTCATGAGGAGATGCATAAATATAACAAAAAGTATTTTATTTCTTTAGCCCAATCCATGGTGCATGAGATTGACCCAAAAGGATTTACAGAATGGACAAGGCCTGGTATCAGGGCCCAGTTATTAGACAAATCAACTCTTAATCTTGTCCAGGATTTTGTTATCGAAGGGGACCATAAGAGTGTGCATGTCCTTAATGCTGTTTCCCCAGCGTTCACCTGTGCTTTTCCATTTACCCAATATGTGGTGGATAAGCATGTTTTGGTGTAATTTTCCCCCTCTTTTGTATAAAGAGGGGGTTAGGGGGAGTTCTTTTTAAAATTTTTTAATTGCTTCGGCACTTGCCAATGAAGGTTTTATAGTAAATACTTTATATAAGGAAGGGAGGCCTTATATAAAATTGAGAAAAACCTCATTGGTTGTTATCAGTCTAGTCAGTTTTATAATGGCCAGTGTTATTGGCCCCATACCCGTATGGTCTCAAGGTTTTCAATTACCTTCTTTGGGCCAGCGTGTTTCTTTAAGTCCGGTATTTATTCCTCCACTATTAAAAGGCGTCAAGGTTTATCCTGATAATCCATTCAAGTTAGATTTTATTTTAGACCAAGGCGGCTCCCCCTCTTTTTTTAAAGAGGGGGCTGGGGGGAGTTTAAAACATTCAAGGTTGTCTCCTTTGGAGTTGAAACAAGAAGCCTCCAAACTAATCAAATATTTCCTCGCCAGCATCACGGTTCCTGAGAAAGACCTATGGGTCAACCTAAGCCCGTATGAAAAGAACCGTATCATTCCCCACGCCTTTGGTTTAACAGAAATGGGCCGTGATTTATTAGCCCAAGATTACATGCTCAAGCAAATAACCGCCAGTTTGATTTATCCTGAAGGAAAAACTGGTCAGAGATTTTGGAAACGGGTTTATGCGGAGGCAGCAAGGAGGTATGGGAAAACAGATGTACAGATAAATACGTTTAATAAGGTGTGGATAATGCCAGACAAGGCGGTTGTGTACGAGAATGAAAAAGCAGGGACAGCGTATGTAGTAGAAGCAAAGTTGAAGGTCATGCTAGAGCAGGATTATCTTTCCCTAGAGAAACACGCAGGCATTCAGTCAGTTACAACTACCCCAACGCCAACCAGGGGACATGTTCAAAACAGAACAACAAAGAACGTGTCCCCAAGCACGTGGCCAAGCAAAGTAGCAATGAATATGAAAGCACTCCCTAATATCATCCGTGAAATCGTCATCCCTGAATTAACAAAAGAAGTCAACCAGGGCCAAAACTTCGCTCAATTGCGCCAGGTGTATCATTCTCTCATTTTAGCCACTTGGTATAAAAAGCAAATCAAGGACAGCCTGCTAGAAACCGTATATGCCAATAAAAACAAAGTCGCCGGGATAGGTTATGCAGAAGGGGACAGGTCCAGGCTTTACAAGGGCCCTGTCCCCTCAAACGACATTGAATTTATCTACAACAGATATCTTAAAGCCTTCAAAAAAGGCGTTTATAACTATATCAAGGAAGAACAGGACGCCATAACTCAACAGCCCATAGAAAGAAAATATTTTTCAGGCGGGGTATGTTGTGCCATGGTGGGGGAAGGTGCCGCAAGCGTTTTAAGTCGTGTACATTCTCTACCGGCCGCCATTGAAGGTGGTTCTCATGACTTGAGGGTTGTTCAAATAATGCTGGATGATTTTAAATCGAAGCCTGTATGGCCAAGTTTATTAGAGAAAGAGTTTTTTGCAGGACCGCAGGGTCATGAAAGCAGAAAGGGACAGGTTCCGCAGAAGGGGACACAGAAGGGGACAGGTCCCTTCTTTTCAAGGGCCCTGTCCCCTTCTGTAAGTCATGAAACAGCCCTTGATTGGTTATCATTGAATCACAAAATGCGTATCCAATTTGTTCCAAGAAGTAGCGTCGCCAGAGATTTTTTAAATAATATTCACAAAGAAAGTGAAAATATTGAATTACCAGAAGATATCAATGTTGAGGAAACTTTTCAATTAATAAAGAAATTGAGAGGGTTTTCAGAAGGGCCGCTTCCATCGGCAGTTGATTTACAAAGGAAATTCATGCAAGCTGCTATCTATTTAGCCCAGCACAGACACCATGCAGAATTTGGCCCAAAAGCATATACATTGGCTATTTTTTATGGGGCATTAGCTGAGATTTTTGATAACGAATCTACATCCTTTGATAGTGGTGAATTATTTGAGATGGCCGATGGTTTATCTGACTTCACTCAAGAACAGCTGGAAGTGATTGAAGAAGAAACATTGAATTGGCTTGGGGTAGATACAATAGATGCAAAAAGCCTTGAAAGTTTGTCTAAAAGAGCAGTGCCTTTGGCTATACAAGGGTTACAAATCAAAACAGAAGCATTGGTTTATTGGCAGGGTTTATTTGAAGCACGGAATTCATTGATGAGGCCAGGCAGGCCAACGATGAAGTTAACTCTCAAATTCCTAAAAGCTGCTGGAGCAGAAATCTTTAATTACTTTGTCTTGATTCTAAAAGCAAAATTGGGAATCAAGGTTAATGTAAAGACATTAAAGGATGATATACAAAAGCAGAGCGAAATCCATGGTCCAGAGTCTCGTCAAGTAGCAGATGCTCAAGAGCGATCTATTGAAACTGTTTTAAAATCTATCATTGTGATGCCAGGTTGGAGTAAGGGACAATATAGCACGACTTTACAAGCATCACCTAATGGCATGTCTTTAAAAGGGGAGGCTAATTGTGTGGGCCGAACCATTTTGACAACGTCCTATTTAGAAGAATTAGGTGTCGAATATTATACTGTTCGGGTACCAAGGCATGTCATTTTATTAGCGCGTTTGGCTGATGGACGTTATAGGTGGGTAGAACCTTCAGATGTCATTCTTGATGCGCCAACAGATTTAGAGCCTTTGCCATCTTCTTTTAAGATTCCAGATCAAGGTCTTGTAGTAAATTTAGGGGTTGAATGGGCTAAAGATGCATTTATTGATAAAGGAGGTAATGGGCTCATTGCAGCCTTTTATCATAATTTAGGGAAAGGATTTCAAGAAAAAGGTGATTTTGAAACGGCTGTTCATGTGTTTGAAAAGGCCAGATCGCTTTCCCCGCAAGATCCTTTTACCTATTTATCTTTAGGTATTGCAACACAGCAGAAGAATCAAAATTTAGAAAAAGCCATTGGTTTTTATAAACAGGCGTTGTCTATATATCCATCCTATGTTCAAGCTTTATATAGGTTGGGTGTGGCTTTATTCCAACAAGGAAATGTAGAGGCTGCTAAGGGACAATTTAAAAAGGTTATAGAAATTGAGCCAGGAAATGGCAATGCTTATAACATGTTAGGAATTATTTTATTTAAACAAGATCGACTTGTGGACGCCATTAATGCTTGGCAAAATGCTGTGGATAGAGGAAACAGTAATGCTGCGATATGTAGACAAAACGCGATTCAAGCGCATGATACAATAAAATCTGGGAAAAGCTGGGAAGGGGAACGCTTTAGTTATGATTTGGATAGTTCGTCTGATGAAGAAGTGAATGCAGCACAAGTTTCTCATGTAGAAAGCGTGGTCAGGAATGGCGGTATCGACATGACCCCATCGACTATGAATTTACAAACGAAACAGGAGGGCAAAAAGATTAAATTTTATATGCCCCCCATTTTATTAAGACATTTACAAAATGCAGCAGGTTTCGTGCCCGTCATTATTAGCATCCACGTATTAAATAATCTGCGCCAGTTTCTAGAGGGTTAATATCCCAAATAAGGACCAAGCCACTTTTGCACTTCTTCCGTCGACATTTTCTTACGCCTGGCATAATCCATCACCTGGTCTTTATTGATTTTCCCAACAGAAAAGTATTTGGATTGAGGGTGGGCAAAATAAAGGCCGCAAACAGCAGATTGCGGCTTCATGGCCAGATTTTCCGTTAAAATAATGGAGGTGTGTTTGGTCACATCCAGCAATTTGAACAGGGTTATTTTTTCAGTATGATCCGGGCATGCGGGATAACCTGGCGCTGGCCGAATCCCTTGATAACGCCCCAGGATGATTTCCTCATCAGTTAATTTTTCGTCTTTGGCATATCCCCACAAACTTGTCCTGACTATCTCATGCAAGGTTTCCGCAAAAGCTTCGGCCAATCTATCAGCCAGGGCCTCAGCCATAATGGCTTTATAATCATCAAAATCAGTTTTAAAACGCTTCACTAGTTCCTCAAGACCGATACCTGTTGTCAGGGCAAAAGCCCCCATATAATCTTTAACATCGGATGATTGAGGAGCAACATAGTCTGAATGGCACAAGAATGTTTTATCTTGGTCTATCAGGGTTTGTTGGCGCAAATTATAAAAGGTATCAAGTTTTTCTTGTCGGCCATCATCTTTATAAAGAATGATATCATCACCAACGGCATTGGCAGGAAAGAAACCAACAACGCCATGGGCCTTCAGAAGATTTTTGGCAATGATTTCATCCAACAAATTATTCGCCTCCTTGTAAACGCGAGAGGCTTCCTGGCCTATGACGGTATCTTGAAGAATATGAGGGAACCTGCCTTTCATCTCCCAGGTTAAAAAGAAAGGCGACCAGTCTATCCTTTTACGGATTAAATTTAAATCAAAGTCATTAAAAGGCCTCACGCCAATAAAGGATGGTTTGGTGATAAGGGCCTTTTCCCAGTCCGTTTTTAAGGATTTTTCTTGGGCCTTATTAAGGGATACAAATGTTTGGTTGGATTGTTGGTTCGTGTGTTGTTGACGCAATTTATCATATTCAGCGTTTGTTTGGTTGGATAATTCAGCTTTGGATTTTGGATCCATCAATTTTCTGCAAACAGCCACACAGCGTGAGGCATCCTTGCTGTGTAAGACAGGATAATCATAACAAGGCGCAATTTTAATAGCGGTATGTGCCGGCGAAGTAGTGGCGCCACCGATTAAAAGAGGGATGGTCATGCCTTCACGTTTCATTTCCTGGGCCACATGCACCATTTCAAGTAATGAAGGGGTGATAAGGCCGGAAAGGCCAATCATATCTGCTTTTTGGGCGCGAGCTTCCTGTAGAATTTTCTCACAAGGCGTCATCACGCCTAAATCAACGACCTTAAATCCATTACAAGCCAGCACAACACCGACGATGTTCTTTCCTATATCATGCACATCGCCTTTAACAGTGGCCATGATAATGGTCCCGGCGAGTTTGGCGTCTTTATGTTTTTCTTGTTCAATAAAAGGTTCTAAATAAGCCACTGCTTTTTTCATGACACGAGCGCTTTTAACAACTTGGGGCAAAAACATTTTTCCAGAACCAAAGAGATCTCCTACCGCGTTCATGCCTGCCATAAGCGGTCCTTCAATCACGTCCAAGGCGCGAGAAGTTTTTTTTCTTGCTTCTTCGGTGTCCTGGTCAATGAAATCCACAATGCCTTTGACCAAGGCAAAGGAGAGCCTTTCTTCAACAGGAAGAGTCCTCCAGGCAAGGGTTTCTTCTTTTTTCTCACCTTGGGACTTTAAGGTATCAGCAAAGTCAACCAGTCGTTGGGTGGCGTCATTCCTGCGATTTAATAAAACGTCCTCAACGCTCTCCAGGATATCTTTGGGGATTTGATCATAGATGCCTATCATGCCTGCATTGACAATGCCCATGTCCATGCCTGATTTGATCGCGTGGTAAAGAAAGGCTGAGTGCATGGCTGCGCGCAAGGCATCATTCCCGCGAAATGAAAAAGAAACATTTGAAACACCGCCTGATATAAGACAGCCCGGGCAGCTTTCTTTGATAAGGCGGGTGGCTGTAAAGAAATCGTTGGCATAATTATTATGTTCATTCATACCCGTGGCCACGGCAAAAATATTAGGGTCAAAAATAATGTCTTGAGGCTCAAAGCCAATTTCTTCAGTGAGGATTTTATACGCCCTTTGGCAGACACTCACGCGTCTTTCGACAGTGTCTGCCTGTCCTTTTTCATCAAAGGCCATGACAATCGCGGCAGCGCCAAAAATGAGGAGTTTTTGGGCTTGTTCTTTAAAAACAGCTTCGCCTTCTTT
>JADFXW010000095.1 GCA_015233375.1 Candidatus Omnitrophota bacterium
GTTTGAAGCTCTTGGATTTGAGGTAACATCCTTAAAACGGATTTCTTTTGGGAAATTAAAATTAGGCACGCTTGAGCCTGGTCAGTTTAGAGAAATCAAGACAACAGAAATACTATAAACAAGGAGTGGTTATGGGTAAGAAAATTATTAAAACAGATAAAGCCACATTGCCTGTGGGGCCGTATAACCAGGCGGTGTCTATCGGGGATCTTGTTTACACGGCAGGGCAGATACCTCTTGATAAGCAGGGGAATATGGTGCCTGGAGGCATTAAGGAGCAAACAAAACAGGTGATTGATAATTTAAACGCGGTTTTAACAGCTGCAGGGTCATCATTGGAAAAGGTGGTTAAAGCAACGGTTTTTTTAAAAGATTTGAATGATTTCGCAGGCATGAATGAGGTGTATAGCCAATATTTTAAAAGCGAAACAGCGCCAGCGCGCAGCACTCTTCAAGTGGCCAGGATTCCGAAGGATTCTTTAGTGGAAATTGAGGTGGTGGCGTATATTTAAGTTTTGAGTGGGTAAAGTTTTTTTATCCGCGTGGGATGAAGGGAGGGCTATTATATTTTCGGAACGGGATATTTTGGCCGTTTGCTTCGGTTTACAACAAATTTTTTCTAAAGATTCTCTTTATTTGGAAAAAATTTATTGTAAATCCTCGCAAACATTTGGCCAAAAATCCCTGATTGTTCCGAAAACATAATAGCCCTCCCTTCATCCTTGCATAGGAGGTTGAATTAAATAATGATATGACTTTTAATGAAACACTAAACTGCCTTTCCAGTACAGACCAGCAAATGGTTGGTCAAATCTTGTCATTGTTTGAGGGCGTGGATACGCAGACACAAACTTTTTGCCAAGAGACAGGCTTAAGGTGCCAAAAAGGTTGTGGGGATTGTTGCACAGCAGAGACTATCGAGACAACGCTGACAGAAGCCTTGCCTTTAGCGGTCTATTTATGGTCAAAGGATTTGGCGCAACAGGCACTGGATGCGATTGAAGCAAGGCCTGTCCATGAGACGTGTATTTTTTATAGGCCAGAGGGTCTTAATAATGGGGAGGGCTTTTGTAGTGTTTACCCCTATCGTTTTGGGGTATGCCGTTTATTTAGTTTTGCCGCACGCAAGGACAAATACGGCTCCTTAGGGCTTGTGACCTGCAAGCACATTAAAGAAAACCAGACTCAAGAGTATAAGGAAGTCGAACAAAAGCTGCAAAAAAAAGACGCGAAAGCGCCGATGTTATCAGCCTACGCCCTTTCTGTAGCCAGTATTGATCCTGTCCATGGCCAGATGCTTCTGCCTGTTAATCAAGCGGTTAAACAGGCTATTGAAAAAGTAGGATTTTATATAAGCAAACATTAGTCAGTGTTGTCATTGATAAGAAGTGTTTTTTTCTTTAATCTGAGCTAAAGGGAATATTTTTTATTATTTCTTTTGTTTTGTTGTCCCTCCGCATTATTTCCTCGACGAACATGTTTCCAAGAAAGCGTTATCTTAAAAATCTTCTTAAGCCCTTGTCGTGGGCCTTGTCATAACGCATACTTATATAGAGGGAATCAAGGGGAGGGGCGGTATGTTTAAAAACCCTATAAAGCAGGCAAAATTTTTTAAAATCATGACACTCATTGTTCTCAAGGCGTTTATAGGGACAATGATTTTGCCGATACCCGTTTTGCAGGCAGTTCAATGGACATTGCCAATACCTGGGCATATGGTTTCTTTAAGCCTTCCAGCTAATCCTCCAGTCCTTAAAGGGCTTAAGGTTTATTCAGATAATCCATTTAGGTTTGATTTCATATTAGATAAAGGTGATTCCGTAGAGACGCCATTAATGGCGTCTTTACAAAATTCTGAATTAAAAAAAGAAGCCAATAGGCTGATTAAGTATTTCTTAGCGAGTATTACTATCTCAGAAAAAGATCTTTGGGTCAATTTAAGCCCCTATGAAAAGAACAGAATTATCCCTCCATCATTTGGGCGGACAGAAATGGGCCGGGATTTGCTTGCAGAAGATTATATTTTGAAGCAGATCACCTCTTCATTGATTTATCCAGAAGGTCAGGTAGGCAAGAAGTTTTGGAAACGAGTTTATTCGCAAGCTGTAAAAAAGTATGGGACAACAGATGTTCCCGTGAACACTATCAACAAGGTATGGATAATGCCTGAAAAAGCGATAGTGTATGAGAATGCAAAGAACGGTACCGCGTATGTGATTGAATCCAAATTAAAGGTCATGCTGGAAGAGGATTATTTGGCTTTGTCCAAACACAGTGAAATCCTCCCGCCTACCAGGGGACATGCCCCCAAGCACGCTGCCAAGCAAGAGAGCGTTGAATATGAAAGCACCCCAGGGAAATCTCCCCATGCGTCAAACAGAGACATCAACGCCCTTGGCAGTCAAATTGTACGAGAAATAGTCATCCCACAGCTCACTACAGAGATTAATAAAAACAAGAATTTTGCCAGGCTTCGGCAAGTGTATAGCAGCCTTATCTTGGCCACCTGGTATAAGCAAAAAATAAAAGACAGTATATTAGACAAGGTTTATGCGGACAAGAACAAGGTTGCTGGGGTTGAATATTTATCTACCGTCATTCCTGTTAAAGAAAAAATTAAATTCAAGAATGATATAGAGGGTCTTTATAAAGAATATTTAAAAGCTTTCAAAAAAGGTGTTTATAACTATATCAAGGAAGAAATTGACCCTGTGACGCAAGAGGTTATTCCAAGGAAATACTTCTCCGGTGGAGTACAGATTAATGTCACACCAGCCATGAAAACGGTGGAGGACATTGGACAAGTCCCTGCACAACAAGGCAACTTAGAAAGGGTGGCAACAGATTTAGCCATGCTGACACCGTTGCGCAATGCGGCTAGAAGATTAACGTATCGTTTGCAACGATTAGGAAGAGAAAGAACACGAACACCCTCAAGAACACGAACGCCAGCAGATACAACAGTTGCTGGAACACAAATCCCTTTAGAAGAACGGCAAAGACGTGATATGCCAAGACGACAAGCCAGAGAAATTTTAGGAGAGGAGGGAAATTTATATCAAGAATTTACTTTAGGAGCAGGAAAGTGGTTGGGTTTCTTTCGGCCACCAACAGCTAATGTAAAGAAAATAGGTATCAAAGTTCATGTGGATATATCAGATTTATACCCAGACAAGGTAGAGCTTTTATTAAGAGGGGTCACTCGCTGGTTAAGAGAAAAACAATTAGATCACAAGGTTTTATCGGATCCATATCGTGGAATGTGGGGGACGCAAGCTGGAAAAATTATCGCGATTTATCCTGAAGATAATCAAGGTGAGCCTTTAAAAGCAGATGCGGTTAGAAAGTTGTGTGAGGAATTGGATCGTTATATTATCCAGGAACTTCAAGGGGCAAGAGATTCGCGAGACAGCAGTTTCAGACTAGATGGAAAAGGAAAAGATCGACTTTTTGTTCAGGAAGATGAGCACACTTCTTCCGGCAGGGTTGGAGTGAGGTTTGGTGGATTCGACACAGATGTGATTATAGTAGACAAGGATAGCGGTTTAAAAGGCATGGTTTTTGATGATCGTGAAAATGCAGGGCAGAATCTTGTTTCTATGGATTTGAATGACCAACAAACACGAGCGAAACTTGATAAGCTTATTGGCTCATTCCCCTTGCCCCTCTTGCCGCCTTGTTTAGCTGCAGAAGAAGCATTTATACGGCTTGCTCAAGCATCGTCCAATGAATTCAATAATACACCGATTACAGATCAAGATATTAGGCAGCACTTTATATTCGAAAAAGATTTTATTCAAGGTGAAATACGGCCGATGAGCGGCACTCGTGAAGGGACGTCCATGTTTGTGGTTAGCACAAAGCAAGCCCAAAGGCCTTGGGTTGTTAAGGCAGCAGCACAGCATACCCATCTATTCGATGCGGCTTTAGGATGGTTAAAAGAGTTTATTATTACACAAACCATGAAAGATGTTGCAGGAAGCAGTGTTGTGGCGAATGATCCTATAGGGTTCCTTCAGGCCTGCGGTCTGCATCAAGAGGCGACTGAATTAGAGCAGGCGTATACTAATAAAGACTGGGACAAGGTTTTTGAGATGATGTTGAATTACTTTACAGTCCATGGGCATGTTGTATTGACGATGCCTTTGCTAGAGAAAGGAAAAGTATTAAACAAAGAAAATATGAATCGTTTTTGGGGTTTTAAGAAACGGAAAATTTTCAATTCTTTAGAAAATGTTGTTCAGTCATTGCATGAACACGGGATTTATCATCGGGATCTTAAACCTTCTAATCTATGGCTAACGGATAATGGAGAAATTAAAATCTTTGATTTTGAAAGCGCGGTTCTGATTGATGCGCCAGGAAGTAGTGTGCAAAATGGGCATAGGCATTTTTCTCAATATAATCAATTATATACGCCGGGCTACGCGCATCCGTATCAGGATTCTACAACGGTATATCGGTTAATGGATGATCAACAAAAGGAAGCCTTCCTATCTTCTCAGGACAAGTTTGCTGTTTCAGTTCTTCAAGATTATATTCTTCAAAATAAAGTGCCAGCAGCTTTTTCATGGCAGATGTTTAAACAATCTCTTGTGCCTTCTCTCACGGCTATGGATTTATTAGCATTGTCTTCTAGGAAAGCTCCGGACGCTGAAAATAGAAGGGCATTACGACAATTTGTCGATGGCCTTTTTGATTTTCCAGAGAACGCTTTGCAGGCAGCCTCACCCGCTGGTACGCCTGGAAATGTGAACGGAGGTATTGATTTAAGTTCCTCAAAACCCTTTATGGAAGTGCGAGGATCTGGTCCGCGGATTAAATTTAAAATAGATCCAGCTTTATTAAAACGCCTCCAATATGCAACAGGATTTATAGCAATAATTACCAGTATCCAGCCGTTAAAGGATTTAAGGGCGTTTTTAGTAGAGGCATTTTGAAATTGAGGTGATTTGAGATTTTAACAGGTCAGCTTTTCCTGACTAAATAGATTCCATAATTTCCAAATATTTTTCTTTAGAAATATTCAAAAGCTTCAGATTATTGAGGATCACGAAAACAGGCAATTCGCCTTTGGCTGGGATAACAACCGGCCTGTTTAAACCGACACGGTGATAAATAAAATGACTGCCTTTGGTTCGAACAAGCTGACAACCGACATAGGTAAGAAATTTCTGGAATTTGACGTGATGAACGGGCCTTAAGCTGGGCATGGAATAGAAACTTCCTGTTGCAATTCAGTAATAAATTGACGCCTGGGAGGCTCCCAGTGCATTTTGGGCCTGGGCACTTTTCGCCAGCCGCATTGTGACAGGACTTTATCCATCGTCCCCATTTTTATTACTTCTTCAAGAAAAATATCCGCCATCTCGGCAAACATTTTACGGACTTCGGCCAAACTTTCAGCACAGGTAGAAATGTCTAAAGCGGGGCAATACGCAATAAACTGTTTACCTTCTTTAAAAATTTCAACATGCAATTTAGCTGACAATAAATTTCGAGACATAAACTACCCCTTTCTTTTTAGAGTATATCATATTCTCTGCTGTCCAAATATAAAAAAATACTGGAACCAATCTCACCAGGTGGTTTTTTAAAATTAAATATTGTATATTTATAATTAAAGCGAGGTTAACCAGTCATTTTAATGAATAAGTCTTCAGTTTTGACTATTTTTATTTTCTTTTTTGGCTAATCTTCCCATGCCAGTTGATGTCGAGTCTTGGGTATTACCGCAAACAGGAACCATGGTTGATTTAAGTCCAGTCGTTAACCCTCCTGTTTTAAAAGGCTTGAAAATCTATCCTGAAAATCCGCTTCAGTTTGATTTTATTTTAGACCGTGGCGATTTAGTAGAGACGCCATTAATGGCGGATTAAATTTAAAATAGATCCAGCTTTATTAAAACGCCTCCAATATGCGGTAGGGTTTACAGCAATCATCGCCAGTATCCAGCCTTTAAAGGATTTAAAGCACACCTGTCCGGTAAAAAATTTCTTTGTAGGGGCGGACTTTATGTCCGCCCGTTGAAAAGGGCCGACACAAGGTCGGCCCCTACAACAATGGGACATGGAATCTCTTAATACAAATTTGTCGAC
>JADFXW010000096.1 GCA_015233375.1 Candidatus Omnitrophota bacterium
CGATGTCAGGATACAATCCGTTGTTGGTTAATTTCAGTGGTTATGCGACGGATTCTTTTAGCACCATCGCCACTTATTCCTGGGATTTTGGTGACGGAACGCCTAAAGGCAGCGGCGCCAGCACGAAGCATACGTATTTAAGGCCAGGGACATATAACGTGGTCTTGACAGTGACGGACAAATTAGGGGCCAGTGCTGCGTCAACAATAGTGATTCAGTGTAAACCCAGTCGTCTTCTTTTATAAAGAATAATCGCGTGTCATCGGAATTCGTTTTATTGTGTTTTAATCAAACTGGCTGTAGACTATGCACAACTTTCTCAAGAAAAACCTGATAACAAAAGGAAGGATATATTATATGCAAAAGTTTTTGGTTGTTATGGCTGTTCTTGGCGTTGGTATCTTAACCGCGTCCACTGTTTTTGCAGATGTCCAGACAGTTTCTGGTTCTGGTTCCACTGTTATAAATAGTAGTGGGATATCAGCAGGGGTTTCTTTTACTGGCCAAGGGACTAATGAATCCACGTTGACTGTTGGAGATGGGGTCAATGTCAATACAAGTAACAACACATCAGGCATCGTGACAGATATTAACGGAAAAGGGAACATTACTTTTGCGGGTACATCCACGGTCTCTGGTAACGTGGGCTCAAGCGGCGCTCTTCTTGACGTTATTACTGACAGCAATCCATCCGCGGTACTTACTTTTAAGAACAATGTGTATTGCACATCCATTAGTTCTACAGGGACCATTGTTTTAGATGGTACCCTTTATGTCACAGGAGGCGGCTTGAATGTTGCTTCGGTTACCACGGGATCTGCTGGACTGGTTTTTATACAAGGAAATTCTACGCCGATATTTGCTTCAGGGACTGTGACACTTATAGGATCGTCCACTATTTTGATATCAGGGGTTACTTCATATAATTTGGATCACCTGGAGACGGGATCGTTTTCTCAGGGGAGTACCAATATTGTCCAGCTAGGCACGCATACCTTGACTGTTCTTGGGGCTTATTCCCTTGGATCAGGTTCAGAGCTTGATGTGACCATTGCTAACGCCTCGAGGATTGGTCACGTTTTAAGTTTGAACACGGGATCAACGGTGAGCAGTACGGCCGTTGTTTCTGTGCAGGTGGACAGTTATATCCCCAATGGCGCCCGATTTAATATTGTTAATGCTTCAGGAAGTTTTGGAGTCAATGTCCCTGGTACGATCACATCAACAGATCCTCGTGTTAAATTCACAGGCTCAAGTTCAAACGGTAATTTGTTTTTAACGGCGGATCGTTCGACAACGGGCTTTGCTTCTTTAGGGAGTAATTCCAGCACTCAGGCAGCTGGCAGAGCTCTTGATAATGTCACAAATCCATCCAGCAGTATGACAACGGTATTAAATGCACTTGAGGGGTTAAGTAATGCGCAAACAACAGCCGCGCTCAATACGATGGTCCCGGTCGTAGATGCAGGTGTTCGGGATAACAGCATCGCCGCTTTGGGTAACTTTGTCGGTGCTTCTATTGATAGGCTTCAAAACGTCTTTAACATGGCTTTCGGAAATCCTCAGTCTACAGGTGTCTCCGCAGGGGATGATAGTAAGCTCAATGGTCTTTGGGCCAAGGAGTATGGCGGTTATCTGTTCCAGGGGACGGATCAGGGTATTGCGGGATATAAGGCCTGGAATACAGGGACAGCCGTTGGTGTTGATCATTTATTTGGCGACACCTTAACCGTTGGTATCAGCGGCGGGTATGCTTATGGCAAGGTCAATTCAGACGCCAATAGCGCAACTACAGCTATCAATAGCGCTCAAACTACTTTATACGCAAGGTATCAGGATACAAACCATCCTTATTTTATTGATGCGGTTGGTTCTTCTGCATGGAACTGGTACAGCGGCAATCGAGATATTAGCGTTGGGGCTCTTGATTATTCTGCGGCTTCCAACTATAGAGGAGAGCAATACGGCATTTATTTAGATGGCGGGTATACTTTTAATTTAGGGAATAAGCTTCAGTGGGCGCCGTTGGTGTCTTTTCAGTGGGAGCATCTTGCCATTGGACATTATACTGAAACTGATGCGGGTCCTCTTGATTTAACTGTTGACAGGCAGGGTTATGATATGCTCGAATCTGGTTTAGGCGTCAGATTGACCGCTGATCAGATAGCCGCTAAATGGGGTAATTTTACTCCTGAAGTTCATGTGAAATGGCTTCATGATTTTACCAGTGATGGTATGGCAGTTACATCGGCCTATACCGGCGGAGGTGGATCATTTATTACTAATGGCATTAAACCTTCGGCCAACGGTGTAGATGTAGGCGGCAAGTTATCATTCGACCTTAAAAATGATATATCTATCATTGGCGGGTTTGATGCAGAGTTAAAGCCCCATTTCTTTTCTTTAGGTGAAACAGCTGAAGTCCGTTATAAGTTTTAACTTCTAAAGGCATAATAAAGAATTAAATTTAATTTGAATCCATTCTCAGACGTGATAAAAAATTCTGGTGATTAAATTCTAACAATCCTTAATTCTGGTGACATATTCACCCTAACTCCGAATTAAAAGTGTAAAAAAGAGAAGAAAAAAAGATGCTTCCGACGTAAAATGGTGTTTGAGAGGACATCGTGACACATGAAATATTTGAACGGTTTAAGCATTGTCAGATGAAAATGTTAAGCGTATAAGTGTTGAAAAGCCCCATTTTGGAGTTGGGGATAATCGTACGATTATTTCCTTTATTGACAAATATATAGAAGATTGTAATATGAAATTGAATATTCTATATCCTTATCAAAAAGAAGGAGGCTCCTATGGCTTACACCTTACCTCAATTAGAGTTCCCATATAATGCTCTTGAACCACACATCGATGCGCGTACCATGGAAATCCATCACTCGAAGCATCATCAAACCTACATCAATAATTTGAATAATGCCATCAAAGGCAGGCCAGAATTAGAACAAAAGTCAGTTGAACAATTAATTGCAGATATTAATTCCGTGCCTGAGGATATTCGCACGGCTGTTCGTAATAATGGCGGCGGCCACGCGAATCATTCATTATATTGGACCATCATTGGCCCAAAGGGTGGTGAAAAGCCACAAGGTAAATTGGCAGAGGCTATCCATACAGCCTTTGGTTCTTTCGATGTTTTTAAGGAAAAGTTTTCTCAGGCAGCTCTGACCCGTTTTGGCAGCGGATGGGCCTGGCTTTCTGTGACCAAGGATGGTCGATTAGAGATATCAGCATTGCCTAATCAAGACAGTCCTTTGAGTGAGGGAAAGACCCCGATTTTAACCATTGATGTTTGGGAACATGCGTATTATTTGTTATATCAGAACCGAAGGGTTGACTACATCGCCGCGTTTTGGAATGTTGTCAATTGGCCAGCTGTTGAAAAGCGTTTTTGGGCAGCTACAAAATAATATGCGTAAATTATTCGATTTGTATTCTCTTGTCAAACGGGATGGCAGGGAGGTTTCTTTTAAGCAAGAAAAGATTGCCCAGGCCATTGATAAGGCTTTTATAGCGCATAATAATGGTGTTAATAATGATTCTTTGGTGGATTTGTCTCATTGTTTAGCTAGTAAGGTGGTTGATGAAATCTGCAAAAAATGGCCTGAAGGCAGGGCTGTTCATATTGAAGAAGTGCAGGACATTGTTGAAAAGGTGTTGATGGTTTCTGGTTTTTATGAGGTAAGCAAGAGGTATATCGTATACAGAGAAGAACGAGCTAAGGCCCGGGGTGAATCTAGCCTGATACAGGCCCATTCATAAACAATTATTAAATAGAGGAGACTGATAGATGAAATATGTAAGACCATGTCTTGGGGTTCTTTTAGTGGTTGTTTTTCAGTTGGCGTGTGTTTCAACAACAACCTTTGCACAGACAAGTAAAACCTTTAAAAAAGGTGTTAGTGAAGTTTTTACATCCCCTTTACAAGTAACGGAGAATGTGAAAACAGAAACAGCAAAAGCTAAATTTGTCCCCTTTGGTCTTGTTGGTGGTCTTATTAAAGGCGGTTTCTATATGGCCAAAAAGATTGTGATAGGCACCCTTGATGTGGCCAAGTCTCCTTTAGATATGTTTAATCAGAATTAAGCTGATGCCTTATTCAAAATGCGGTGTTTTGCTGGTTAATATAGGTTCTCCAGAGAGTCCCTCAAAGGGTAATGTGAAGAAATACTTGAGGGACTTTTTGTTAGATCCATGGGTCATAAACCTTACCTTTTGGCAAAGATGGGTGTTGGTCCATGGGGTTATCCTGCCGTTTTATGCATCTTCCAGTTCCAAGCTTTATCGTTCCCTATGGACTGAGCAAGGCTTTCCTTTAAAAGTTTATACTGAAAAACTTAAAATCGCCTTACAGACGGCGATTGGTCCAAAATTTGATGTTAGATATGCCTTGCGTTATCAAAATCCATCCCTTCAAACTGTTTTGGCGTCTTTTAAAGACTGTCAGCAATTGCTGATTGTTCCTTTATTTCCTCAATATGCGTCGTCTACTACAGGGTCTCTCATCAACGCTGTTGAGGATATATTAAAAAATAAGCCTGATTTTCCACAGGTTAAATTCATCCAACCGTTTTTTAATAACCCTTTTTTTATCAAATCTTTTGTATCTCATGCCCATAGGTACTTGAAAAACGATCATTATGACCATTATTTATTTAGTTATCATGGTTTACCCAAGAGTCATTTGAAAAAATTATCTCCTCATTATCAAGAGCAATGTTTTGAAACAACGAATCTGCTTGTAAAAGAGTTTGGTCTTAAAGAGGGTGAGTTTACGACTTGTTTTCAGTCCCGTTTGGGTTTTATTCCCTGGACAAGGCCGTATACAGATGAGATTATCAAACAACTGGCCAAAAGGGGGGTAAAAAAGATCTTAGTCGTTGCTCCTTCCTTTGTGACGGACTGTTTAGAAACAATACAGGAAATTGGGATCAAATATAAAAACATTTTCTTACGACATGGGGGAGAGACCTTGAATTTAGTTGGAGGTCTTAATGATGATCCTTGTTGGGTGGATGGATTAAAACAAATTATTATAGAAGGTGGATTTTAATGGCCAATCAAGTCTTGGGTAAATATGGAGAATCTTTGGCGCGTGAATATTTGCAGAAGCTTGGTTTTAAAATTTTAGAACAAAATTTTCGTACCCGATTAGGTGAAATTGATTTAATTGCCAAGGATGGTCAAACGGTTTGTTTTATAGAGGTAAAAATGCGTGTTTCTTTAAAACAAGGTGAGCCCTATGAGGCTATTACTGTTTCAAAAATCCGCAAACTGTCTCAGATGGCGATGATTTATTTGAAGTTTAAATACCATACCTTGGAAATTCTTTCCCGTTTTGATGTGATCTCTATTGTTCAAGGTGAAAACCAGAAACCCGAGATTCAACATATTAAAAATGCTTTTGATTCACTATTATAAATTTGGTAATATAAAATTCTTTCCCCCTCTTTGAAAAACAGGAGGCTAGGGACAGTTTTTTTAAGTTTATCAATAGAGGAGAAGAATATGGAAATCGAAAAACCGGAAATTGAGGTGCATGATTCAATTGGCAAAATGATTGGTATACAAACAGCCATTTTGGCCGTGCTTTTAAGTGTTTTTACTATCTTTGCCCATCGAGAACATACAAACACTCTTTTATATAGTAATGAAGCAAGTAATGAATGGTCTCACTATCAGGCCAAACGTATACGCGCCTATCAATTGGAAATGAATGCTGGATTAATAAAGCTTTTAGCTCCTAATAGCGCTGAATCAACCAAGACTATTACGGCCTATAGCCATCAGGGGGAAAAATATAAAAAAGAACTGGAAGA
>JADFXW010000097.1 GCA_015233375.1 Candidatus Omnitrophota bacterium
GCCCCGTAAGCCGGCTGCGGGTTCTATCGAGAAATAAGGTTTCCCTGTACCCGCCACAAAGATAACGACCCGCCTTTTCTCGAGATGACGGATGGCCCGACGCAAAATATAGGGTTCTGCCACTGCATGCATTTGAATGGCTGTCATGACCCTGGTCTGGACCCCCATCTGTTCCAGGGCGTTTTGCAAAGCCAGGCCATTCATGACGGTCGCCAACATCCCCATGTAATCTGCCACAGAACGATCCAGACCAAAACGCTTGGTTTCAATCTGACCCCTGAAAATATTCCCGCCACCAACCACTAAAGCTATCTCAACGCCTGCCTCATGCACTTCTTTAATTTCACTGGCTAAAGAAACACACATTTCAGCGTCAATACCATGTTGCAGGCGGCCAAGAAGAGCCTCCCCGCTTAACTTCAACAATACTCTTTTATATATTGGGGCTTTATTCAATGTTCACCTTATTCGCCAACCTTAAAACGTACAAAACGACCTACAATAATATTCTCACCAATTTTCGCAACCAATTCATTCAATAAGTCCTGGATGCTTTTGCCCGGGTCTTTGACATAGGCTTGGGCTAAAAGACAATTTTGCTTGATAAAAGCATCTTTGTCAACTTCCTTTGCTAATACATCAGCAGGAACCTCATCCTGTTTGATATACTTAGGACTTAAGGCTGCGATATGAAGAGCCAAATCACGCGTTAACTTGCAAAAATTACGGGCCACAAAATCAGTTTCGCAGTTAACCTCAACGACCACACCAATCTTGTTCCCATTATGGATATAAGCCTCAACACGGCCTTCTTTGGCCACCCTATCACTTTTTTTAGCGGCCATTTCAAGACCACGCTTACGTAATAATTCCTTGGCCTTGTCAAAATCGCCGTTCGCCTCTTCCAAGGCTTTTTTACAATCAATAACACCGCAGGAAGTTTCTTCCCTCAGGCGCTTAATATCATTAGCTGATGTTGCAATCATTTTAAAATCTCCTTATAAAATAAACTCCCCCTAACCCCCTCTTTAAACAAAGAGGGGGAAAAGGAATTAAATTACACATTCACTTCTTGGGCTTGCGCCTGTTCTTGTACTTTCTTACCTGCCACAAATTCTTTGCGGCCTTCCAACACGCTGTCCACCATCAAACCTGTGACAAATTTGATAGACTTGACCGCGTCATCATTTCCTGGTATTGGGTATTGAATTAGATCAGGATCTGAATTGGTATCTATCAGGCCAAAAACGGGAATACCTAAACGGTTGGCCTCAGCCACAGCGATCTCTTCTTTTTTCGTATCTACCACAAAAATCGCCTGGGGCACAACAGGCATTTGACGGATACCGCCTAAATCACGGATTAAACGTTCCTTCTCTTTGAGCAACAACGAAGCTTCTTTTTTTGTCAGGCGACCAATAGTCCCATTGGTTTCCATTTTCTCTATATCATTTAATTTTTGAACGGATTTCTTGACTGTTTCAAGGTTTGTTAAAAGACCACCCATCCAACGATTTTTGACATAATACATTTCACAACGCAAGGCTTCCTCTTCAATAACCTGTTGCGCTTGCTTCTTGGTTCCCACAAAAAGAATTTTACCACCCTTGGCTGCAATATCTCTTATCGCATCCCTGGCGATATTCAGCTGGTCTACGGTTTTCTCAAGGTCAATAATGTAAATACCGCCCCTCTCACCAAAAATAAACTTCTGCATTTTTGGATTCCAGCGACGGCTTTGATGCCCGAAATGGACACCTGCTTCTAACAACTGCCTGATGAGTTCTGTTGCCATAAAATTTTCATTCCTCTCTGCTTTAGTTCCACCGGCAGATTGAGTCAACAATCAGGTTAGGGAGAAACTTTTGGTTAAAGAGGCCTGTCCTTTGATCTTAACCTCATGCCCTCAAAGGAGGCCTATTACAATAAATTGAACAAATACTATAACAAAGACCTGTGTTTTTGCAATAAAATTTTAATAATCTGTCCCGAATCGCAAAGCTTAAGGGATTATTCCCCAGACGTGCGGAATTGGGTTTCGTATAACCTGCGGTATAACGGGCATGAAAACAAAAGCTCATCGTGCCGGCCCTCCCCTACAATCTTGCCATGCTCAAGCACTATAATTTTGTCAGCCTTCATGATGGTCGACAAGCGATGCGCAATGGCAATGACCGTGCGGCCAAGCATCAACTTGTCCAAAGCCTCTTGAACATACTTTTCAGATTCTGAATCAAGCTGTGAAGTCGCTTCATCTAAAATCAATATAGGTGGATTCTTTATTATCGCGCGCGCAATCGTTAAACGCTGCTTCTCTCCTCCTGAAAGTCTAAACCCCCTGTCCCCGACCACCGTGTCAAATCCTTTAGGCATTTTCTGGATAAAATTTTCCGCATACGCCATTTGGGCTGCTTCTTGTATTTTTTCAATCGGCACATCAAAGGTCCCATAGGTAATATTATTCTTGACCGAATCATTAAAAAGAATGGCTTCCTGGGTCACAATACCTACCTTGCCCCGCAAAGACTTAAAAGAAGCATCTTTCACGTCTATCCCATCAAATAAAATACGGCCACGGGTCACATCATAAAAACGTGGCACCAAATTGACCAAGGTTGATTTACCTGAACCTGTAGGGCCAACAATGGCAACCAGATCACCTTTTTTGATTTCCAAATTGATATCGCGTAACACATTACCAGACTCTGTGTCATAATGAAAACTAACACCCTCCAGGACAATCTTATCCTTAAAACCATCAAGCTCCACAGGATTGGTTTGCTCAACAACGGTTGGTTTGGTATCTAAAACATCATAAATGCGGACATTGGCGGCCAAGGCTTGCTGAATAATGGTCATCACATTCGCCATGCGTTTGATGGGACGAATAACCTGAAGGATTGAGGCAAAAAAGAGCATAAAAACACCAAAAGAAAGATCGCCTTTTAAAACCTCTTTGCCTAAAATCCAGACTATCGCAACACCGCAAAGAGCACCCACAATCTCGGTGATAGGGCCCATCAGTATCAAATTCCGGATAGATTTCATGCGTAGTTTATAAAAATCAAAATTCTGCTGACGAAAACGCTCGATCTCGTATTTTTCAGTACCAAACGCTTTTAAAATACGGACCCCTGAAATTGTCTCCATCAAATGCGAATTAATATCAGCCATTTTTTCTTGAGTATTCTTGGCGATCTTGCGTAATTTCTTGCCAATAAGCGCCATGGGCCATCCTATTAAAGGGAACATCAAGAAAACAATCAAGGTCCCTTTGGTGTTTATCGTAAAAGAAATGATCAAAAACACCATGATCAAAAAAGGCTGTTTAAATAAATCCGTCACCGCGTAGGAAATAGCGTTCTCAATCGTTGAGACATCATTCGTAATACGGGAAACAAGTTCTCCCGTACGCTTGCGGCTGAAATAATCCAGAGAAAGGGTTTGGATACGCTCAAAAAGACGGCAGCGGACATCGCGCATCACAGCCTGGGCGATATCATTCATTAAATAATCCGACCAGAATAAAACCACTTGCTTGATGGCAAACAGCAGCATAAACCATGTAGGGATAAGCCAAAACAAGGTTTGTGGAGGAATATTGTTGAGCCTATTGACAAGCTCCATGACAAACACAGGGACTTTATTAGGAATAATAATCGGCTTATTGGTAAAAATACGGTCAACCACAGGAAGCATGAAGGACAACTGAACACCCTCAAACATGGAGGAGAGAATAATAAAGATAATAGCAACACCAAAACGGCTGTGATGTCCTTTGAGGAACTTTAACAATCTCAAATAATTTTTCATGAGGTTGTTAATTTAGCATGGGGTTTGACTTTTTGCAATGCCTTTGTTATTGTAATTAACTATGGAAAAAATTAATATAGCTTTGATTGGCTGCGGATTCTTAGGGCAGAGACATCTTAAGACCCTTCACGCTTTAAGAAATAAGGTCCATATTGCCGCTATCTGCGATACCCAAATAGAACAAACTAAAATTTTGGGCCGACAATATCAGGTGCCTGTATTTGCGGATTTTCGCCAAATCCCAGGCCCCCTTCATGCGGTCAGTGTTTGTACGCCCACCATCACCCATGCCCAAATCGCCTCATTCTTTCTTGAAAAAGGCATCCATACCTTTGTAGAAAAACCTATAACATTTAGTCTTGAGGAAGCAGACTCCCTCATCCACTTAGCCCAACAAAAAAATCTTTGTTTACAGGTTGGTCATGTGGAACGCTTTAACAGCGCTTTTGTGACCATTGAACCCATTGCTCAAAATCCTTTATTTATTGAATGCCATCGCCTTAATTTATTCCCTCATCGTTCCTTAGATATCGGTGTTGTCATGGATCTGATGATCCATGATATTGATATTATCCTAGGGCTTGTCAAAGCACCTATCAAAGACATTCAAGCGGTTGGGATTAATGTCTTAACCGACAAAGATGATATTGCCAATGCGCGTTTGACTTTTACTAATGGCTGTGTGTGCAATGTCACCGCAAGCCGCATCTCTCCTGAAGTGACCCGTAAAATAAGGATGTTTACCAAAAACGCCTATATTTCACTCGACTACGCTAAACAAGAAGCGAGCATCTACACCAAGGATGAACGTGGCATCCATAAACGCCATATCCCTATCGAAAAAGAAGAACCTCTTAAAAAAGAACTCGATCATTTCATCGACTGTGTCCGTGAAGGAGTCCGGCCTAAAGTTTCAGGAGTTGAGGGGCGCGAAGCGCTTAAACTTGCCTTGGAAATCACTCAAAAAATATGCCAACACCGTCAAAGCATATTATGATAATTGCCGGAGAAGCCTCCGGTGATATGCGTGCCGCGGGTCTTGCCCGGTCTTTAAAAAAACTTGATCCCACCCTTAAACTTACCGGTATTGGTGGCCCTTACATGCGTGATGCGGGGGTTGAATGTTTCACCGATATCACCCAACTGGCTGTTATCGGCATTGTCGAGGTCCTCAAAAACCTGGGCCGCATCAAGAGGGTTTTTGACCAGACCTTAGAAAAAATGGACGCCAACCCTCCTAACACCGTTGTCCTTGTCGATTACCCGGGTTTTAATCTTCGCCTGGCCGCTGAAATCAAAAAACGTCACATTAAAACCGTATACTATATTTCACCACAGGTTTGGGCCTGGCGGGAAAAACGTGTCCTTAAAATCAAAAAGATCGTGGACCGCATGATAGTGCTATTTCCATTTGAAGGAGCTATCTATCAAAAATATGGGATGAATGTCGATTATGTCGGGCATCCCTTGGTTGATGAAATTATAGTGAATAAATCAGCTTCACAGGTGCTTCAAAATTTAAAGCTTGGGATTGGCAAGACTACGGTGGGCCTGATGCCTGGCTCAAGGCTTAAGGAAGTGGAACGCCATCTGCTACCCATGCTTGAGGCAGCCAAGATTCTTTATGAACAAAACAAAAACTTCCAATTTATTTTATTAAAAGCCCCCAGTATCCCTTTAAATCTTCTTGAATCATTTTTGACACGACAAGATTTGCTGCCCATCAAAATCTATGAAGGAGATGTTTATGATGGCATCAATGCCATGGACGCGGCCATGGTCGCTTCAGGAACGGCAACCCTTGAGTGTGCCTTGCTTCAAAAACCCATGGTCATTATTTACAAGACCTCATGGGTGACCTATGCTATCGCTAAATCTGTTATCAAACTCCCTT
>JADFXW010000098.1 GCA_015233375.1 Candidatus Omnitrophota bacterium
TGGAAGTTTTGGAAAAGAAGTTTGGTGTAAAAGTCGCGGTGCTCCAGGAAGACAACTTTAACTTAAACCCTAAGCGTGTCAGGGAGTTCTGCGAGGAGAAAATAAAGCGCGGCCTTAAAATGAAGTGGGTAAGCCTTGGGTGTGCCAGCGACTGGGTGAAGCTTGAGAAAGATATTCCGCTTATGAAAAAAGCGGGTCTTTTTATGGCTGTGTTTGGGATTGAAGTGGCCAGTGATGATGAATTACGTAAATTGGAAAAAGGGATAACCGTTGATCAAATCTACAAGACCATTGAGATATTGAGAAGTAATGATATTGCCATTGTTGGGGATATTATGATCGGGTTTGATTATGACAATGAAGCGATAATCAAGAAGCGTTTTGAATTTGCTGATCAAGTTGATCCAGATGTGATGTGGGTTGGGTACCTGACGCCACCTCCAGGGTCACCTATTTGGGCTGACGGGATAAAGCGCGGGTGGATCAATCCTGACAAGATCGATATGCTTCAATGGGATTTTCTTCATCCTGTGGTGCCAACCGATCATTTAAGTATTGAGGATTTAGGAAGGTTGGGCGCTTGGGGGATGCGTGAGTTCTATTCAAAGCCAGGCCGTATCCAGCGTATCCTTGAGAGTAATTTCGATGAGCTTGGGAAATTATGTTTTAAGGACGTTATGGCAGGCGTTGGCAAGTGGGAGGCTGGGGCTGTAAAGGGCGAAAAACATATTTGAAGCCCTAACCCAAGGCATCGTTAATCAATATCATAACCCTCTGTAACGAAATATGTTGCAGAGGGTTATGTGTTTATTATTATATTTGTTCATGATATACTAATACCAGTTCGATATGACTGCCCCTTTTCTTCCAATGTCTTTCAATGAAATGAAGCGTCTGGGATGGGAACAACTTGATGTTCTCATCGTCACAGGGGACGCGTATGTGGATCATCCTGCCTATGGGACTGCCCTCATCGGAAGGCTTTTGGAATCTCAAGGGTATAAGGTTGGTATTATTGCCGAGCCTGACTGGAAGGACCCTCAAAGTTTTACCCGTCTAGGCAGGCCGCGCTTGGCGGTTCTTATCAATGCGGGTGCTGTTGATTCCATGATTGTTAATTACACGGCCAATAAAAGGCCTCGGAGGGACAGTATTAGCCACATGCCCGATAGGGCCTGTATTGTCTATACGAATTGTATCCGTGCGGCTTTTAAAGGGGTTCCTGTTATTTTAGGAGGTATTGAGGCAAGTCTTCGGCGTTTGGCGCATTATGATTATTGGGACGATAAGCCGCGCCGTTCACTTTTGCTGGATTCAAAAGCAGACATGATCATCTATGGCATGGGCGAACGTCCGCTCATTGAGGTCATTGACAGGCTTAATAAAAAAGAGACCATCAGCTCTATTCGTGATCTGCCAGGAACAGTCGTGGCCCTGAAACCTTCAGAGTTGCCGTCAGGAGCGCTGATGCTTCCTTCTTTTGAGGAGGTCTCGCAGAACAAGGCTGCCTTTAACAAGGCTTTCAGTTTAGCATACCGTGAAATGAATGCTCTCCGAGGAAAACCGCTGGCTCAGCCGCATGCGGATCGCCTTGTTTTACAACTGCCGCCAGCCTTGCCTTTAACAACAGAAGAATTGGATAGAAGCTATGATCTGCCTTACGCCAGGCGTTGGCATCCTTCTTATGATGCTCAAGGAGGCGTTCAAGGCTTTGAGGTGGTGCGCTGGTCTATCACCGCTGTACGGGGTTGTCCTGCCGAGTGTTCCTTTTGCTCCCTGACCATGCATCAAGGCCGGGTGATTCAAAGCCGTAGTGAACGCTCAATATTAAAAGAAGTTGAACGCATTACTAAAGATAAAGAGTTTCGAGGCACTATTTCAGATGTCGGAGGGCCGACAGCTAATTTATACGCGGCTTCTTGTAAAACCTGGGAGAAAGCAGGTGCTTGTCAAAATAAACAATGCATGATGCCTGAAAAATGCCCATCTTTAAAACTTGGGCTGGATAAGGCCATAACCTTATATCGTGCTATCCGCAAGATTAAAGGGGTCAAGCATGTGTTTGTCTCCAGTGGGTTGCGGTATGATCTTTTGGTTAAGCCAGAGGCGCAAGAATATTTGAGGGAATTATGTGCACATCATATCAGCGGCCAGATGAAGGTGGCTCCCGAACACACACAGGACCATGTGTTGCGTCTGATGAATAAACCATCCTACAAGGTTTATGAGTAATTCGTGGAGCAATTTGAAAAAATAAACCGCAAGCTTCCAAGCCGCAGGTATCTGGTCAATTATTTTATCACCGCTCATCCTGGTTGTGATATCAATGAAGCCAAAGCCTGCGCTGAGGTCTTGGCCCGACGTCGCATGAAGCCGGAACAGGTCCAGGATTTCATCCCTTTACCCATGACCGTTTCCTCGTGCCTTTATTACACAGGAATTCATCCGATGACAGGTCAGCAGGTTTATGTGCCTAAATCTTATCAAGAGCGCGCCATGCAGCGGGCATTGATACAGCCGCAGAACGAGAAAAGCCAACGTTTGATGGCCAAAGCAAAAAGAAAAAAAGGTCATTGTTAATACATTTTAAGGGTACTACGATGAATGGCATGACAATCGCCCAACACCATCAATTCAAGAAATTAGCGATGACCTAGGCTAAAAAAGGCCTTAATGAAGTCGGGATACCGATAGGTTGGCTTGTTCTATTAGACGGAAAAGTCAACGGCAAGGGTCATAATCGCAGGGTGCAGAAAAAGTCAGCCATATTGCATGCCGAGATGGATTGCCTTGAGAATGCAGGAAGGCTCAAAGCGAAGGATTACAAGAAGTGTGTTTTGTATTCGACACTTTCTCCCTGTGATATGTGTACAGGGGCAGTCCTTCTTTATAAAATACCTGTGGTTGTGATAGGGGAAAACAGCACGTTTAAAGGCCCAGAAAATTATTCTCGTCAACGGGGTGTTAAGCTTATCAATCTGGATCTTGATGAATGCAAAAATATGATGAGAGATTTTATTAGGGAGTGCCCTCAATTGTGGAATGAGGATATAGGGGTATGACACGATTAAGTACCATAGACAATCTTTATATGAGGCGGGCCATCAGCGAGGCCCGTCAAAATATCCGCACAATGGACGGTGGGCCGTTCGGGGCATGTATCATACGCGCGGGTAAACTGCTGGCTGTGGGCCGAAATACTGTTTTAAAGAATGATGCCACCTGTCACGCGGAAGTCAACGCGATAAGGTCTGCTTCCCGGAAGTTAAAGACCTTTGATCTTTCAGGTTGTATTATCTATTCAACAACTGAGCCATGCCCGATGTGTTTTAGCGCGATCCACTGGGCTAAAATAGATCATGTTATCTTTGGCACGACCATAGGGGATGTAAAGAAAATAGGGTTTAATGAGCTGACCATATCCGCAAGCCTCATGAAGCGTCTTGGGGCCAGCAAGGTCAAGGTAACTGCTCATTGTTTGGTTTTAGAATGCAGAAAACTTCTTAAAGACTGGAACGCCCAAAAAAACAAGACCCTCTATTAATGTTGGGCATGGAATAGTGTAGGTATCAAGCAGGGGAAAAGATGATGAAGAAAACAGCGCTTTTAATTTTTATAACAGCACTGTTCCATATGGTAGCCTCGGTTTATATTTTTGCTGAGGATATGCCAGGTAAGAAAGCCTCAAGCCCGATTTTACAAACCCCCTCTCAAATCGAACATTTTCTGCGATTAGATCAGATGTATCCATTTAGTCATCATGAAATGTTTTTGGAAACAGCGAAAGATGTTTTGGACAAAAATGTCCGTGAATTGAGGTTAAAAGACGCTGTTGATTTAGGGATAGAAAATCACCTTTTAAGCAAGCTGGCCACAGAAAAAGTGGACGAGGCTTTAGGGAAAAGATTGCAAAGCTTGTCAAAGCTCTTGCCTGATGTTCAATCCTCTGTTTATCAAAGAAGGACTTTTAAAGAAAATCTCGATGCCCAAGGGCTCAAAGGATATGGGGTCATAGGTCCGTTTAATACCTTTGATGGACGAATTCAACTGATGCAAAAGGTCTTGGATTTAACGGCGTTATCGAATTTTCAAGCAGGCATTCGCGATGTACATGCAGCGCGGTATGAGACAGAATTTGTCCGCCAGAAGGTTGTTTTATTAGTTTCTTTAGATTATTTGGAAGCCTTACGTTCCCAGGGAGATTTCAAGGCTGCAGAGGCTAACGTGACCTTAAGCCTTAAATTATTAAAACAAGCCAAGGACCAATTTCAAGCGGGGTTGGCCAACAATGTGGATGTCGCGCGCGCAGAGACGAGGCTTGCCCAGGATGAATTTCGTTTAGCGCGTTTGAGAACTGATGTCCATGAGGCGTATCTTGAACTTCAGAGGGCCACAGGCTTGCCGTACGAGGGGCTTGTAAGGTTAATGAATTCTTTAGGGTTTATCAGGGAAAATGTGCCTGAATTAGCCGATGCCTTAGTTCTTGCTAAACAGAATCGTTTGGACATCAAGGTATCCCAAGAACGCCTTGAAGCGGGCCAATACAGGTTACAAGGGGCAAAGATGAAATTACTGCCTCAGCTGGAACTTTTTGGGGATTATGGTTCAAGCGGCAATGAATGGAATAAAAAAGATCATATGACCGAGAGCATCATGTTGCAGGCCACCATGCCTGTCTTTGACGGGGGAAAGATTTTTGGTGAAATAAAGGAATCAGACAGCCAAAAGAAACAACTTCAGATTTATGATGATGACTTAAGACGTCAAGTCGAAGAAGATGTGCAAAAATCCTTGTGGCTTATGGACACGGTGATGGATCAGGTCCTGGCAGCCAGCCGTGTGGTTGGTCTTGCCTGGCATGAGCTTGAATTAGCACAAGATCGTTTTTCTAAAGGGATTGGGGACAATGTTGAGCTTATCAATGCACAAACCTCTTTGGAAGATGCGCGTGATCAATATGTGATAGCCCTGACGCAGTATCATGCCGCACGGATTAATCTTTATTTTGCCTTAGGACAAACAGATACATTTTATTTACTGGATGTTATCAATAAAGATTCAGTCAAAAAGAAGGAGGCATAATCTATGCCGGAAGAAATGGATCAATTAAAGCAAAAAATGATTCCTCAGGGCAAGGTTCATCCTGTTATTTTTGTAGTCTGCGGCATGGTTTTGGCGTTGATTTTGGGTTGGTTTGTTTATCAAGGTTTTAGCTATGTTGATACTGACGATGCTTATATTGAAGGCCGTATAGTGGCCATAAGCCCCAAGGTTTCTGCCCATGTGGAAAGGCTTTTGATTGATGATAATCAGTCTGTGAAAGCAGGTAGTCTTTTACTTGAATTAGATAGCCGTGATTTTAAGCTCAAGGCGGCCATGGCCAAGGCTGATTTTGAGGCAGCCCAGGTTGAAAAACAAGAGGCTAAAAGGGATGTCCAACGCTATGAGGCGCTGGTGAAAAAAGAAGAAATCTCAAGACAGCAATTTGATAAGGCCCAATTGCGTTTTCATACCGCTGTGGCCAGGCTTGCCTCAACCCAAGCCGCATTAAATCAAGCAGATTTAAATGTCTCCTACACAAAGATTTATGCTCCTGTTGATGGGCATGTGACTAAACGGTCTATTGAACAGGGAACCTTTGTTTTAGCAGGTCAACCTCTGATGGCCATTGTGCCTGATGAGATGTGGGTGATTGCTAATTTT
>JADFXW010000099.1 GCA_015233375.1 Candidatus Omnitrophota bacterium
GACTACGCGTTGCCTTTTTCCGCTAATCTTTTCTAATTTTTCAGAAAGACAACGCCCTTCGGGCTGTCTTTCAGAATCGGTGATGAAGATTGGCGGGGCAACAGTAGTCATGAAAACAGTATTACAAAGGGCAAACACGCGTGGATCATTTATAGACCTGCACAAGGTATATCAATAGGGGATAGATGAGAAAGACGATTTTATTTTTATTGTTCTGTTTTCTTCCTTGTGTCTCTCAAGCAGAGACACAGGTCTATTTTTCGCCTAATGGGGGTTGTGAGCGGGCGGTTGTTTCAGAAATGATGAAAGCAGAGCATACTATTGATATTGCCATGTATTACTTAAGTTCTCGCGAGATAGCTAAAGCCTTGGTAAAGGCGCTTGACAGAAACGTTGCGATAAGGATTGTATTAGACCAGGGGCAGGAGATAGAGTCTTCCTCAAAAAGCGGGTATTTAGTCAAGCATGGCTTGAGTGTCCGTTACCATATGGGATTTGGTCTGATGCACAACAAGTTTGCTATCATGGATGGCCAATCCTTGATAACAGGTTCTTTTAATTGGACAAGGACCGCTGAAGAGAAAAATGAAGAAAATCTGCTGATTATGGATGATCCAAAGATTATCAATCAATATAAAGACCGTTTTGAATATCTATGGCGCACGAGCCGTCCTGACTCAAGAAATGCAAAGGGTGTAGACGTTGTTCCTTCGTGGTTTTGCAGTAACTTCCATGTTTTTTGCGGGAATTAGCCCTTAAGGGGTTAAAACACTTCCGGTGGTGATTGTTTCTTCTCTGGTACCTGTGCTGCCTTTAACAACAGGTGTTGCGGTTATTTTATAACCTTTTCTGGAGAAGTTACAGGTGTAATAATATCCTAAAATCCGCGGGCTATTGGTGCAATAATCTGTGTTTAAGTATGGCGGATTAGCTAAAGGCGCCACCAAGGCCAGGGCATTGGCGGGATAAGACTCGTCATGGTCCTTTTTATATGATTCCGCAGCAATGGAGATGGCCCTTAAGGTGGACTTGGCCAAGGAGTCATTGGCAACAATCTTTTCATGCTGGAGTTTCGGAACAGCAAGCAACGCTAATAGCGCAATAACAGCCACAAAAATCATGATTTCAACCAGCGTAAAGCCTATGTTATATTTTTGCGTACGCATAAAAGCCTCCACCTAGGAAAGGGACTGTCCCCTGCATTTCAAGGGGGCTGTTCCTTTCTGTTAAAATATCAGTATACACGATAATTAAGAACACGCCAGCATTTTTGATGCGCGGTTTATTTCTTGAAATGTCTAAAGAACAGGTGTTATACTATCAAATTATCATACACTAAAAGAGGAGCTTGAAATGCCTACAAACACCCCAAAGAAGATACTTATCGTAGATGATGACAAGACCATGACCACCCTTGTAGAAGGGATTTTAAGGGATAAGGGTTATGAGGTTATTACTTCTTATGATGGTCTGGATGCCATGATACGGATTAAGACCCTTAAGCCTGATTTGATCCTGCTTGATATCATGATGCCAGAGATTAATGGTTACGATGTCTGCAGTCATTTGAAATTCGATGAAGGGTTTAAAAATATCCCTATTATTATCATCACCTCACGAGAACAGGAATTAGACCCAAGGTTAAGCCAATTAATGGGGATTGATTATATGCAAAAGCCTGTAGACACGAAGCTTTTGATTGAAAAAATCTGTAAGATTTTTAATCCTTGATATGATTGTTCGCCTATTTTTGTGTTTCACGTCTTTGATGCTGCTGACGGCCCATCCCGCCACGGCAGAGGATGATTTTAGGAAAAATAATCCTGACATTAAAAAGTACGAGTTTGTCCGGTCCTATATTACTGCCCTTGGTTACATGGAAGACATCTATGACCGCTGGAATAAAAATGAGCCGCGCGCTCATTTTGCCCATCAAAATGATAAATTGATAAAAGCTTCCATTAATGATCTGGCTTTGGATAACTCTGATTTGCGTATTATTAAGAATTACCTTTTAAAATACCTGACTTCTCCGAATATATTGATGCGAAAAATAGCGGATATTGTGGTCAGGACGGTTTCTCTTGATATCGCGGTGAATGATGATGAAAAAGCGCTTTGGGATAAATGGTATGCTTTGTATATAGCAGGTCAGGTCACAAAACAAAAAGAAGACAAGTTTGTTCATGAACAGTACGCGATGGAGTTAAGGCGCAAAGAAGCGGATAAAGGCTTTATCCAAGCCTCTGTGCTGTTGACCAAACTGCTCGTCAGTGATAAGAATAAGGATGCCAAAGGCCATCTTTTGGCCATCACAGCTCAAGAGCGTCAGAAATTGCTTGAAAAATTAGATTCTTTTAGCACGGATAATCTGGCCTGGGGGCTTAAAGCCGGGCAAAGGACCCTGGAAGGCTCGATTGCGGTTATCCGCGAAATACTCGAAGATTCGATTTGGATTTCCATTAATGAGAAGTAGTTTTTTGCAAAGTCCGCAGGTCCTTTGCCTCGAAGCATCCGCAGGCAGCGGAAAAACCTATGCCTTAGCCCGCCGGTATGTGCAATTAACCCTTTATTTAGCGCTTAAAGGTGGGCCTGCTATACAACCTATCTTGGCTATCACCTTTACCAATAAAGCCACCTTGGGCATGAAGTCCCGTATTTTGGATCTGCTCAAGCGCATCGCCTTAAAGAAATTAAGGCCTTTTGAAATTCAAGACATTATCCAGCCTGTTGGTATAGATGAAAATAAGGCGTCCAGCCTGGCTTTAAGTGTCATGAGTGATGTTATCCGTCAATACCATTATTTTCAGGTTCAGACCATCGATAGTTTTGTGAATATTTTACTGGTGGGTTGTTCTTTTAAAGTCGGGCTATCCGCACGTTTTAAGATAAAACGCAACTCCAGGGATTATCTTGAGCTTGCCCTTGATAAACTTTTAGATGAGGCCCTCCATAACAAGCAAATCATGGCCCTTTTTACCGATTTTGTCCGCCAGTATTTATTTTTGGAAAACCGCTCAGGCTGGTTCCCGAGAAAAGATCTTTTAGAGGTCGTTGTTGAGTTATTTAAACAGTATAACATGTATCAAAAAGCCTTATTGGTGTATCCTGTTGATGAGGATCCTTTTGCCATGAAAAGAAGGATATTCCTTTTAATGCAAGAATTGAAAGATCATTGCCCCCTTGAAACGAACAAGAAATTCTTAGAGCATCTAGACGGGATGCTGTCCCGTGAAAGCAATGTGTTTGATGTTGATGATTTAAAAAGCTATTGGTCAAGACCACAGTTTCCAGTGAATAAAGGGGGCACGATAACCCCGGAACTTGAGGGTTTGTGGCTTGAGTTGGTTAAAGATATCCATTCTCTGTGTTATCTGGAAGCCCGGAGCATTTTTAATCCTTATGTGATTTTATTTGAAAAGGTTTTTGACGTGTTTGGGGATCTGGCCAGACGGGAGGATGTCCTTTTTCTGGAAGAATTAAACCGAAAAGCCGCGTTATTATTTGAGGATGGTTTAATCAGCGTTGAGGAAATTTATTTTCGTCTCGCGGCACGGTTCCAGCATTATTTGATGGATGAATTTCAAGACACGTCGCTTAGCCAGTGGCGTAACCTGGCCTTGATGATCGAGGAAAATTTGGCCAATGGAGGGTCCTTGTTTTATGTGGGTGATAAAAAACAGGCCATTTATGCTTTTCGCGGCGGAGAAAGCAAGCTCTTTGATGCCCTTCAATTACAATTGGCCCATTTTAATCTCCAGAAGATTTCGTTAGATAAAAATTACCGCAGCTGCCCTGAAATTATTAATTTTAATAATAGGGTTTTTAGCGTGGATAATTTGCGCGCCTTCTTACAAAGAAGACTTCAAGATTCGCAGGAGAATAAACGGGATGATATTCATTTTTCCGAGTCTGATTTTGAGCCAATCAAGGAGGTCTTTTTAACCGCGAACCAGTCTCCTGGCACAAATTTGACCGGTGGTCTTGTGAGGGTTTCTTTTTTGGATGCCAAGGTTAAAGAAGAACGTTTTGCCCAAGCACGGGAGAGATTAACCGCCTTGATTGGGGATTTACGACAACGGTTTGCCTTAAAAGAGATTGCTATTTTAACGCGGGGTAACCGTGAGCTTGAAGAGATAACCCAGTGGCTTCTGGAAGAGGGGGTTGCTGCTTGTTCTGAACGGAGCAGTGATGTGAAAAATAATCCTTTAATCAATGAGCTGGTGAGTTTCTTGATGTTTTTGTATTCTCCCGTTAATAATAATGCCTTTGCTGAATTTTGTTTAGGGCAACTGATGCCCAAAGCAACCGGGATTTCCACCGAAGCATTGCGTGATTTTCTTTTTACCTATGCCCAAAAATCAAGATCTCAAAAAAAAGGCCTTGTTCCAGAAGAGACTTCTGAGTGTTTATATCAATATTTTCGTGATTGTTTCCCTCAAGTTTGGGAGGATTATTTTGAGGATTTTTTTGAACAGGTCGGGGTGTATCCTTTGTATGAATTAACAGCAAGCATCATTCAACGGTTTGGCTGCCAAGATCATTTCCCTCAGTATCAAGGCTTTTTGATGCATTTATTAGAGTTGATTAAAATAAGGGAAAAGGAGGGCTGTGACCTTGCTTCTTTCCTGGATTATTATGAAAAGCTTGATGGAGAAGAGCGTTTTGTGCCAATGGCCCAAGTCGAGGCTGTCAAGATTTTGACCGTGCATAAAGCTAAGGGGTTAGAATTCCCGGTAGTTATCCTGCCTTTTTTTGAAATGGATGTCAAAGCAACGAACAGCGGACCTAATACAAGCCAGGCGTTTGTGCTTGATATCGCCCAAGAGGGTATCAGTTTAATCCGCCAGAAGGACACCTACCGAAAGTTTTGCCCCGAATTGCAAGAGAGGTATGAGCAAGAATATAAAAAATCATTTTTGGTTGAGTTAAATAATGCGTATGTGGCGTTAACGCGGGCCATTGAAGAGCTGTATGTGTTTGTTCCGCTTCGGGCTGGTATTGCGGTCAACCCCGCGCGTTTTTTGATCCCGGAAGATTGTTTATCTATGGGTACACCTGATAAACGGGCGGTATCGCATGAAATGGGGCCTGTGCATCAAAAAATAAAGCCGCTTATCTTGGCTCCGTGGCGAGCTCTTTATGAAGAAACCCTGAACAGGCCTGCTCAATCGGTCAAAAAAGCAAGGTTAGGCGAGTTCTATCATGCGCTTTTGATGCGTATCAGGCATATGAATGACAAAAACATAGACCAACTGATTAAAAAGGCTTTTGATGAAACCAGTTCTTTATTCATGAACGTTTCAGATTTAAATATATTAACAGACCTTCGCTCCTTTATAACCCGCGTGGATGTCTGTCCCTTTTTTTATTTACCAAAAGGCGTACAGGTTTATTGTGAAAAGGAGTTTGTGAATATTTATGGCGACTCAAAGAGGATTGATCGCTTGATAGTGCTTGATAATGAAGTCTGGATAGTTGATTTTAAGTTATCAGAAGCTGCTGATGAAGCACATCAAAAGCAGATTAATGAATATGTAGATTTAATTAAACCTTTGTATCCAAGGCACAAGGTTTCAGGGCACGTATTGTATTTAACTTGATACTATAGGACTTTTCCCCCTCTTTTTTTAAAGAGGGGGTTAGGGGGAGTTCTTTTT
>JADFXW010000009.1 GCA_015233375.1 Candidatus Omnitrophota bacterium
AGCCCTGGATTTGGATGATTTAGTGGCTGATACTGGGTTTTCTGCATGGGATGGTCAGTTTATTTCCCTTAATGAGGCGCATACGTGGGTTGTGACTCTTGATGGAGAAGCTATTGAGGCAACCCAATTTTCTGGAGGGATTTCTCCTTTATTCAATAAAACAGGAGTCACGGACGCGGATAATCAAGCAGAGCTTCAATTTTTGCGGATGCGTAAACAAGGTGTTGAAAGACGAATGAAACATGATTTAGCCAATATTCAGACAGAGTTAGACAGGCAAGATTTAGAAACCAGGATACGCCAAAAAAGATTTGAGAGGAGTATCCGTCAAAACGCTCCTCAAAGAGCTCCACAAACGATGACTGAACAGTATATGCTATTGATGAAATCTTATAATGATCAAATAGAAAGATTAAGAAATTTAACCATGGATGAAGGAACGGCCCAGAGGATTAAAGAACAGATTCAGGGGATTCAATTAAAAGGGTTCAATCAATATGAATATATGGCAGCGTATCATTTTGTTGAAGCAGTGATGGCTCTTCTTGATGAAAAGGGCCATGGAGATATAGATTTGAGAAGGGCTATAGAGGCGCGTCTTGAGCAATACGCGCAATCAAAAGGATGGAATCTTAATACCCTTATTGAGCCATTGCCTCCACCTCTCTTATTAAGAATAGAAGAACAGCAAGTGCCTCAACAAGGAGTGACTTCATATCTTAGTAAAACGAACGTAAGGTATGAACCCACACGGTTTCTATCGCAAACTATTAATGGAGAAGATTATATTATTGATTCTTTGACTAATGAACAAATAGTAGTGCCACATCATAGTAGATTGGTGGATTATGTGGATGGATTATATATATTCAGGAGTTTGGGCCCAATACAAAGTGATCAATTCACAGCATTTGATGGCCGCCCAACTGGCAATAAAGTTGAATTATATCAGTATTATTTTAGGGGGCCTAAAATACAGCAAAGAATTTCTCTTCTAGAGACTTCACATGATGATGCATTCAATTTATGCCTTCTATCACAAAATGTGCAGCTGTATCATTTTCCTAATATGGATAATGATTGGCTTATAAAAATTGATTCTAATCCTGATGATCGACAGTTAATGGGGCCGCCTATTGAAAGAGAATTTCATCAAACTCATATTCCAATTAACAGGGATGATGTTGTTGAAATGGTGAATGGAGAATTATTAATTCAACGACATGGGGAAAAACCTGTTTTTGAAGGCCGTTATGCCCAAAGAATTGGGCTCTGTGGCAAAACTTTCCGTGGAACACCGAAATATTTACATTTAAAGAACGGCCGTATCATTGTAGCAGCTTTAGGTGAAGATTCGCGATGGCGATTATATGGTGAAGATGTGCCGCCTCATTTACAAGCCATGTCTTTTGAGAATATTGGGAATTACGATAGTTTTCCTGGTGGCCGATGGGGTATTGCTGTTGAATTTGAGCATCTACAAGCAGGGTTTGTGGGTAATATTGATGATCCGGCAATTTTAAGCATTGACAAACCTTTTAATCTGCTTGGCGAAATTTTTGAATCACCTGATGGTCGCTTGGGAGAAGTGGAAACTATGAGTGGGCAATGGTATCAAGGGCCTTTATGGGACCAGATACGTCAAAATTTTAGGAATCATACGATACAAGCTTGTTCTAAACCAATATTTTTTGATAAAGAGGGTAAAAAGTGGGTCATCAAAATTTTTGTTGACGGCATAGTTACTTTTGTAGGTTCTCCAGAAATTTTAAGTGATATAACTCCAGGTGTTAGTGAGATAGGCCATGTTCAATTTGATGAACAAGGCCTCTGGATGGCTGAATTTCTTCTTGGGGATGCCAGTGTTCGTGTCAGAGGGCCTTTAGCGGATCAGAATATTTTTGTTAGACCTCAAGACAGGCGCCAACATATTCTTAGTTATAATACGATAGCAGCAGTGACATCAGACCATCAATTAATAAGCCGATGGGCTGAGGCTCATGGCCTGAGGGATAATCCCATATTGAAAGGGGCCAGTGATATGAGCTTGCCCTATTTTGTTTGGAGGGACGGAAAGCCGGATTTGGATAATTATTTGATTGTTTATAAAAAGGGCGAATTTTATTATTGTCTGGGCCCTGCTGTTCCAGATAGGCTCAGACAACCGTATAAATCTATCACTGTTGAAGAAATAAATGGATGTTTGGTAGTAAAAGCAGTACCAATAGAGGATGCTCGGCTCCAAACAGAATTATTCGTTATCCCTGATAATGGCGCCATAGGGGGCAATCACTTTAACACGCGCCTTGCCACTTTATGGAAAGCTGATCAACCTAATCCTTCCTTATTGCAAGATGGTTTGGTTCCTGCAAGTTTGCGTTTAGATGTTTTATGGCGTCATTTTGATGGATTAGCCTCTTTTCATCCTGAAGGATATTCTCCTTTTTTCAGGGAAGAAATGGGAAAGATATTTATTACGATTATGAAAGGATTAAAGCAAGGTGAAAAGCGGTATGTTCATCAAAAACAAATGATAGATATTATCCGTAAGCATAAAACATTAATAGCGCGGGGCATTATTTTAGGAATGACGGGTGAGGCCCCTGAATGGAATAGGGCGTTTGAATTGCTTCTTGATGAAGGGACTTTGAAACGCCATGGTGTAGGGTTTTTAGCGCTTGAGATCGCTGCTGAAGTGAATAAAGTGTTTAAGGAAGAGCGTGCTTCTATTAAATTGGCTGATTCCGTACGCGAATTCTTTTTAGGAACAGTACAAAAAAGCGGGTTTTCCTGGCAGGATGTTCAAGGGCCGGAATCCAGGCAAGCTGGGATAGATCTTTTGTTAGTCCCAGGGCTCGGGATTAATTCCTTGGTAGCCAAACAAATGAATGACTTGATAATGCAGTTTATGCCCTCACAACAGCGACGACAGGCAAGAGAATATTTGGCAGGGAGGACTGACGTCTCAACATTGTTCACTGATGCAAAGATTCCTGCGGATGCTCAGGTGAACATGGACAAAATTATGGTTTTTTTACATGAGCGGGCAGGCGCTGATTTTCCTTTTGATGTGGAAAGCAAAGGTAGAAGCGATCCATTTTTTATGATGGCAAGGCTTGTTCGGTCTAATTCCGGGCTTTGGAAAATGGACATGGTGCAAAGACAGGATAAATATCAACGTTGGAATGAAATTAATGATTTGTTAAACAGGCTGCCCTCGCCATTTACCTGTGCTCAGAAGAAAATGCCCATTGCTCATTTTTTAAATGAATGCACGCATGATTACCTGGTGATGGCTTTTTTTATTGGTTTTCTCTCATTTTGTTCTAGTTGGATATTTGACTCTTTACGAAAAAAGGACAAATTCACCGGCCAATCCGCCAGAAGAGTGTTTGAAAAGATGTGGGCCCAAAATCCCTGGTTTGACTCAGAAGATCGTGGGGACATGGAACGGGCCAAGGCCCTGACAGGGCAAGCTTTGTTTGGGAAATTATCAGATGAGTTAAAAGAAGAGATTAAGCGCTTAAGGCCAACCTTAACAAGTCAACAGAATGCTGTCGTAGACGCTGTTTTAGCTTTATCGTCTGAGACTCCTGAACACGCGGCCAAGACCATCAAGCAGCGATTATTGTATTTAATTCCTTTTGTTGGGATTTATTTTTTTGGTCAAGCCCCTCTTAAATTTCGTCAACGCCATGAGATGAATACATTACTAAGGCAAGCAGTTGAACATCCTGGTGGGAATGTCAGAGAGTTTAGACAAAAATTAATGTCTATTCTTGATAGATGGAAAGCGCTATTACCAGAGGCTGAAAGTTTAAAAAGGGCCAGACAGCAAGCATTTAACCTTGACCGATTTGCAGAGGCGGTTAAAAGTCATCTTCATGACACTCAGTTGGTCGATACCGATGGAAGCGAGTTTTATACCGAATCAAGAGGAGATTTTTCGTATTATAAGCCGTATACACCAGGCGATGATTTAAGAGGAGTGAGGGTTGTAAAGGAAAAAGGGGAAAATCAGGCTTATACCAGGGTTTATGCGAAAGACAAAGATTTGCCTGTAGGGTTGTTGATTGATCTTAAAGGGTTGATATCTACAGATAATCCAGAAAAACCCGCGCGTGATTTTCTTAATTCAATGAAACTTTTGTTTGAAAACACCCGTGTGAACAAGAGTAACGGGAATGGGGCTTATAATTATCATCTCACAGATCTGATGGTCTTGTTACCGAATGGTGAATTGCAAACAATGGAGGTCCCTTTAGAACCATCAGATAATCATCACACATTTGCTTTAAGGGTGCTTGAAAGGTTAATCAATTTACATGAGCTTCAAGAAAGAATGTTAAAAATCCGAGAAACCGTGGTCCCGTTTGATTCAACCTATGCACCTGCTTATTATTCCTTGGACCAACAAGCGCGGTATGCCCAAAGAAATGGTATGGGTATTTTGGGCCCTGATTATACCTCAAGTGATTATTTAGAGTCAGAGGGTGTTGAATTAATGCGTCAATTGGCGGATCATACCCGAAGGGTCAATGTCATGACCATTGGGTTTAATGAAACTCAACAGAAACAAGTGGCCAGGATATTACCAACAGCGGTGGTCTATAGATGGGATGATAAAAGAGCACTTAAGGTGGATAGGGCCATGAAGGAAAGCGGCCCTGGTGGTATTGATTTCACGGTCAGTCATATGAATTTAGAAACAAAATCAGACGGTAATGAAAAAGGGCTTGAATTTCATCTGGGCACAAAATTATTAAACAAGTTTCGAAGCGCAACAGGTTTTACGCCGATTATTATCCATATCCAACCTTTGAATAGTCTGAAAGATTTTTTACAACTGTCCTAAATAGTAGTTTTTGTTATAGACAATACGAATACGGCTGTGTATAAATATAGAAACCAATTGTCATTCTATTTGTTTTACACCAATTGTCATTCCCGCGAAAGCGGGAATCCAGTGTAAAAATGGAGTAAAATTTTATTTATGATTATTTTATATTTAATTTTTTTAGGCTTGGCTTTATATGGGGTGATTAAGAATATTGCCCCAGAAATGACTAAACCGACACCTGTTGGCCCTATTAAGGATGGATTGGAAGGGAAATTAGAGAACTTGTTGCTTGAGAAGAACAGGGCTATTGATCTGCTTCAAAAGGAGCTAAAGGCTTTTAAAGGGCAGAAAGAAGATTTTGAGAAACTCCGCGCTCTTCTTGAAGAGGAAATCTATCGATTAAGGGAGCAAAACAGGATTTTAAGATCTGAGCTGGGTTTACCCACCTTGCCGCAGACAGAAAAATCTTGTAACAGTTCAGCTTTTGGAAGTGTTTCTATGAGCGTCAAAAGGCTTTAGTCGTACTTACTTCGAAGTCGTCAGGTTGCGGCATTGCTTGCTTCAAGCGAAGCAATCTTTTAACAAGGAGAAATAAAATGATCCGATTTTATTGTTTGCTATTTCTTTGTGTATCCATTATTATTCCTTATTCTTTAACCCAAGCACAGGAGCCTAACGTGAAACAAACAACCGTCGTTTTTGAAACAAACCAAGGTAATATTGAATTCACATTATTTGCTGATAAGGCGCCCAAGACCGTTGAAAACTTTGTCGGTCTTGTTAAAAAAGGCTATTATAATGGCCTGATCTTCCATCGTGTTATTAAGAGTTTTATGATTCAAGGCGGGGATCCAACAGGCACAGGTGCAGGGGGCTCCAGTTTATGGGGCAAGGATTTTGCGGACGAGATTTCTGATCTTGTTTTTGATAAACAGGGGATTTTAGCCATGGCTAACCGCGGGCCTGATACCAATGGCAGTCAATTTTTTATCACCACAGTCCCAACACCATGGTTAAATGGTCATCATACGATTTTTGGCCAGGTTACTAATGGTTATGATGTGGTAAGCAAAATAGAGAACATCCAGACAGGTGATAATGACAGGCCTGTCCAGGAACAAAAGATCATCAAAGCCTACGTTAAATAATGTCAATGCTGTTGGCTGCTTTTGAATTCCGCGACTAGAGCCTGCAAGGTTTGTTTGGCATCGCCAAAAATCATGCGGCAGTTGTCATAATAGAATAATTCGTTTTCAATCCCGGCAAAACCCGTGGCCATGGAACGTTTAAGCACAAACACGGTTTTTGCTTTATCAGCATTGATGATAGGCATTCCATAAATAGGGCTTGATTTGTCGTGCCGGGATGCAGGATTAACCACGTCGTTGGCGCCAATAATAATAGCCACATCAACGGTATCCATTAATGGGTTGGCAGCGTCCATCTCCAAAAGCAGATCATAGGAGATATTCGCTTCAGCCAGTAAAACATTCATGTGACCTGGCATACGGCCAGCCACAGGGTGTATCGCGTATTTCACATCACAACCGTTTTTTTGCAAGAATTCACTTAATTCCCTGACCGCGTGCTGGGCTTGGGCCACTGCCAGGCCATAGCCTGGGATAATCATGACGGATTTTGCATTCTCTAAAATGAGGAACGCGTCTTCAACAGAGATGGCTTTTGCCTCTTTTTTCTCACCAGGGCCAGATTTCTTGACCACATGCCCAAAAGCGCCAAAAAGGACATTGGTGATAGAACGGTTCATGGCTTTACACATGATAATGCTTAAGATAATACCGTTAGCGCCAACCAAGGCACCGACAACAATTAATAAGGTGTTGTGTATAACAAAACCAGTGGTGCAGGCAACGACACCGGAATAACTGTTTAATACAGAGATAACCACAGGCATGTCAGCCCCGCCAATAGGGATAACAAGAAAGACACCAAAGAAAAAGGACAGGCCAAGGATAGCTAGAAAGATACCATAGTTTTCAGGATGTGCTATAAAAAATCCACCAAGGATAAGGATAGAGGCTATAAGCGCGCTGTTAAACCATTTTTGACCAGAAAATAAAACAGGTTTCCCGCTTAAGCGCTCACTTAATTTTCCCCATGCAATGGCACTTCCCGTTACTGTTAAGCCTCCGATAACAATGGATAAATAGAGGGTGATGGTGTTGGTTAAGTCAGTCACGCCGTGGGTGTGGTAGGCAGTCCAGTCCACAAAAACGCTGGCTAAGGCGCCGCAACCATGTAAAAGGGCAATCATTTCAGGCATTTGGGTCATGCCCGCTTTAATAGCCACAAGGGCTCCGAGTGAAGCGCCTATAATAATTCCAATAAGTATCCATTGGAAGCTAATCATATGCCCGTTGGTTAAGGTGGCAAGGACAGCTAAAAGCATGCCTAATGATGAGAGCAAATTGCCGCGTCTTGCGCTGACAGGGGAGCCTAAGAATTTTAAGCCAAAGGCAAAAAGGATGGAACTGATGATGTAGACTAAATTAGTCAAGAATTCATTATTCATGGGATTATTTCTCCAGGATTACTTTTTAAACATTTTAAGCATACGTTCTGTAACCAGATAACCGCCCACCACGTTAAAGGTGGCCAAAGCCACGGCCGATGTCCCTAGTATAATCGTCAACAATGATGTGGCCTCAACGCCAGCGGACACAAGAGCTCCAATGAGGATAATTCCGCAAATAGCGTTGGCCTCAGACATCAGTGGCGTGTGTAATAAAGGAGGCACGCGCGAGATAAGCGCAAAGCCAAGAAATATGGAAAGGGCTAAAATAAAGAGTAAATAGATAAGTTCCATGATTATGTCCCTTCTTATTTAATATTTTTTACCATCTCATTAACAATTTGTCCCTGATGCGTGATTAAAGAGCCTTTAATGATTTCGTCGTCCAAATTTATTTTAAAGCTTTTAGTTTCTGTGTCCCAGTATTCTTCAAGCAAGTTATGCAAATTAGCAGAATACATTTGGCTGGCATGGACTGCGACAAACCCGGGAAGATTCCCCATACCCATAATACGCACGCCATTAGAAGTCACAACCTCTTCATTGACCTTTGCGCCTTCCACATTACCGCCAGATTCAACCGCCATATCAACAATAATACTGCCAGGCTTCATTTGGGCGACCATCTCTTTTGTCAAGACAATGGGTGCTTTACGTCCAAAAAGTTGGGCAGTTGTGATAACAACATCAGATTGAGCGCAAACACGGGCCATGCCGTCTCTTTGTTTTTGTAATTGTTCGGGTGTCAAGGCTTTTGCATAGCCTTGAGCGGTTTGTCCGGTTTCTCCCAGATCAATGTCCACAAATTTAGCGCCCAGGGATTGCACCTGTTCTTTGACAACAGCCCGGGTATCAAAAGCTTCAACGCGGGCCCCTAATCGTTTAGCAGTGGCAATGGCTTGTAAACCCGCCACACCGGCACCTATAATAAAGACCCTGGCAGGGGCAATGGTGCCAGCCGGGGTCATGAGCATAGGAAATATTTTAGGCAGGCGTTGGGCTGCTAAAATGACAGTCACATAACCCGCAAGGTTTGCTTGTGAGCTTAAGGCGTCCATTTTTTGGGCACGGGTGGTCCGTGGGATCATTTCCATGCTAAAAGCGCTGATTTGATTAAGTCCCAGGGCTTCAACCAGGGGTTTTTCATTAAAGGGGTCAAGAAAACTGATATGAATACAAGACTTTTTTAAAAGCGGGATTTCTTCTATTGGTGGTTTGCGAAGGCGAAGCACGATGTCTGAAGAGGCTAACAATTGTTGACGGTTAGACTCAAGAGAGGCCCCCGCTTTTTTATATTCCTCATCGCTGACACCGATGGATGTCCCTAAACCCGTTTCAATGATAATTTGAGCACCTTTTTTGACTAATCGATCCACCGAAGATGGAATAAATGAGACACGTTGTTCTCGCGGATCAGTTTCTTTAGGGATTCCTATAATCATGTTATCTCCCGTAATTAATATTTTTGATGTCTTTTGAAAGACGTATTTTGAGGGGAAAAGTTTTATTTGTCAAGGATGAATTCTGCGCATTTCCCTTGTTTTATTAAAAATATTCCAGTAGAATTAAAACTTATAATTTTAACAGGATAGATTGAAAGCAGGGGCTGACACAAGGTCGGGGCCTCTGCGTCAATTTGGATAGTCAAGGAAGCTGATATGTTTAAAGGACGAAGTATTTTTGATATTATCGCCGCAGGCGGGATTACTATTGATATTCTGATTTTGTGTTCGGTTATTTCTATTGCGGTCATTATTGAACGCATGATTTATTATCATCGCCGTTCCAGGCTTTCTCGTGTCCAAATCTTAGGCCAAGTCCACAAGGAAATTATCAGCAATAAGGTGCTTAATGCTGTTGGGTTTTGTAAGGGCGTTGATACCCCTGTTTCTCGAGTGGTTTTAGCTGGCCTTAATTTATTTGGCCATGATGAGAAATTAATTGCTAATGCCATGGAACGGGAGATTACCGTTGAAACCATTAAATTGGAACGTTTCATCAGTATTGTGGGTTCCATTGGCGGGACCGCGGTTTATATCGGGCTTTTTGGGACTGTCATTGGTATTATGAGGGCCTTTAATGATATTGCCCATGCTGGAAGTGGTGGTATGGATGTGGTGACCATGGGTATTGCGGAAGCCCTGGTCTGTACAGCAGCAGGTCTTTTGGTGGCTATCCCTGCGGTGTTGAGTTTTAACTGGTTTACAAGAAAGATAGATAATTTTGTGGTTGATATGGAGCTGGCAGCCTCTGAACTGGTTGATTTAATCTGTGTTAAACAAAAATGAGACGACGTCCCAGGAATTCAAAACTTATTGCGGAAATTAATATCGCCCCTTTTACGGATGTTATTTTGGTGTTGTTGATTATTTTTATGGTCACAACCCCTTTGATTTACCGTTCCAGCATAAAAATTAATCTTCCCCGTGTTTCCAGTAATAAACAGCAAGAAATTGAAAGCAAGGACATCAATGTGAGTATCACGTCTTTGGGGGAGGTTTACTTGAATAATGAAAAATATAATTTAAGGCTGGATTTGGATGTGTTTAAATTTAAACTAAAGAAGCTGGCGAAATTAAGTTCAGATTCTAAAATTATTATTAATGGGGACCGTAATGTGAAGTATGACTATGTGGTGCAAGTCATTGACGCGGCGACAAAGATGGGGATAAAGCATTTAATTTTAGCCACTGAATTTAAACATTAATTTTTTTGATATTTGATAAAAGAAGGTTATAATACTCGCAATGAACAAAACCCTATTGCCGAAGGAGAGCGTATGACTGATTTAGATATAAGTAAATTTGCTTTCTTTAAGGACATGAAGGAAGAATATCGACAGATATTCCTTAAGAATCTCACCAAAGATGTTTTTAAACCCAATGAATATATTGTTAAACAAAACGAACACGCCTCCAAATTCTTTTTGATTGTCAAAGGCAAGGTGTCTATTGAAATGCTTTCTCCAGAGGGCAAACCCTTTTCTATTCAAACATTAAAGGAAGGGGACATTGTGGGTTGGTCCTGGATGATTCCTCCTTTTTTATCGCAATTTAGTGTCAGGGCCCTTGAGGCAACTGAGATGTTGGTGATTGATGGAGAAATGCTAAGGCAAAAAAGTGAAAAGGATCATGATTTAGGTTATGATCTTCTTAAAAGACTCGTTACTATATTTGTTCTAAGGTTGCAGGCGACCAGACAACATTTAATGGCACTTTATAGTTCCGTTTAAATGAATATAAGCCCCTATTACCTGTCAAATACGGATCTAAATAGATTCTTGGAAGATTTATCTGCATGCTTCCAGGTTTATATCCCCATTCAAAAAGAAAATCAGCGTTTTTATAAAGAATTTGTTCCAGGAGAGCCGGTCTCTCTTGGAATGCCACGCACCTTTGAGCCTTTAAAGGCTTTTTTGACCCGTGCCAGGGAGACTGTGGCCAAGGATTTTAATGAAAAGACTCCCAGGCAGGGCAAACCCATAGCGATTCTAGGGGCCAAGGCCTGTGACCTTAAAGGATTAAAAATCCAGGACCATGTTTTTTCTGGGAGGGATGGTGCAGATATACCAGATCCTTTGTATGTGGATTTTCGTCGGGACACGCTCATTATTGCTTCAGACTGTGCTTCATGTTTAGAAACCTGTTTTTGCATGAGTTTAGGGGTTTCGCCTCATCCTCAGGAAAATTTTGATATTAATTTTTCCACACTTCAAGACGGGTATCTGGTGGAGACAGGTTCAGATAAAGGTAAAAGTGTTATTGAAAAAAGTTTGAAGTTGTTGAGCCCGGCTTCTTTAGATCATTTACGTGAGAGGGATAATTTAAGGGCTAAGACAGCCGCATCAGTGATGGATAATATAAAGAAGAACAGTGTGCCTGACCAGGAACATTTTAAAGGTATTATCGAGAAAAATTATGGATCTGAAATTTGGCAACAAGAAGCCAGGAGTTGTGTGGAATGCGGCTGTTGCACCATCATTTGTCCGACCTGCCATTGTTTCCTTCTTTATGATCAAAAAGATGAAAAGTCCATGGCCCGTCTTCGTGTTTGGGATTCATGCATGTTAAAGGATTATGCAAGGGTTGCAGGCGGCGGCAATCCTCGGGCTAAATTATGGATGAGATTACGTAACCGTTTTGAAAAGAAGTTTGATTTTTTTCCGAAGGTGGCAGGGATTTACGCGTGCACTGGCTGCGGTCGTTGCATCAGCGGATGTCCCGCTAAAATAGATATTCGACGCGTTCTTCATAAACTGGTTGAAGCTCATGTGTAAAAATCCTTATAGACTCATTAAAGCTCAAGTTCTGGATGTCATCACGGAGACGCCCAGCATTAAGACCATCCGTTTTAAGCCAGAGGAGCCGATGAGTTTTAGCACAGGACAGTTTTTTGAGATTACTGTTCCAGGTGTTGGAGGGGCACCGTTTACGCCTTCTTCCAGGCCTTCCCAAAAAGATGTTTTTGAGGTAAGCGTCATGCGTGTAGGCAAATTGACCAGGGTGATCCATGAACTAAAACCAGGAGACATTATTGGCGCCAGGGGACCATTGGGCAATGGTTATCCTATTGATTATTTTCGAGGCAAAGAAATTTTAGTGTTAGGTGGCGGCTGTGGTTTTGCCCCTTTGCGGAGTTTAATGTATTCGCTTTTTGAGTTAAGCGGCCAATTCAAACAACTTTATTTTCGGGGAGGGTGTAAGAACCCCGGCGAATTTTTGTATCGCCGTGAGATTGAAGGATGGTATGAGCGAAAAGACCTGAATATCCAGTTGACTGTGGATAAAGGGGATGATACCTGGAAAGGGAATGTGGGGCTTGTTTTAAATATTTTGGACAGTGTCCATATTGATTATAAAACAGCGATTGCCATTGTTTGCGGCCCGCCCGTAATGATGAAATTTGGGACAAAGAAATTATTAGAGATGGGTTTTTCTGACGAGCATATTTATCTTTCTATGGAAAAGAACATGTCTTGCGGGATTGGCAAATGCGGGCACTGTAGAATAGGCACGTATTATGCCTGTAAGGACGGCCCTGTTTTTACTTATTCAAAAATAAAGAGTTTTCCTGAAATTTGGGATTAAGCCTATGATGCGTCTTTTTATAGATCTGGATATTTGTGGCAGTCAGTGTGAAAAATGTAGGGTCTTATGCAGTTATTATTATCATCAACAAGACCCCGTGAATAACGGCATTGTGTCTATCAAGGAATTGGCGACGTATGCGATTGTGTGCAGGCGCTGTGAAGAGCCTCATTGTGTTAATGCGTGCCCTAAAGAGGCCCTTTCTCAACAAAAGGAAAAGAACAAATTACTGACGCGTCATTCCATGCGTTGTGTGAGTTGCAAAACCTGTTCACATGCGTGTCCTTATGGGACGATTTATCCAGAGCATGTGCCTTTCATTTCGCATATTTGTGATTTTTGTCTTAATCGCAGGGATAAACCTGATGAGCCTTTGTGTATTAAATCCTGCCCCTATGGGGCTTTGAGTTTAAAAGAGGATCAAGGCGATTTAGGGGCAGACACATTTTTGGTGGGTGAGCATATGATGGTGCATGGCAAACATTGGGAATGGGGAAAAGCATGATTTATATTTTTGTTTGTTATGGCTTTCTTTTATCAGCGATGATGGGGCTTATCGCAAGCTGGGTTGACAGAAAGCTGACTGCCAGGATTCAATACCGGGTTGGCCCGCCGTTCTTTCAGCCCTGGTTTGATTTGATAAAACTCTCTGGTAAAGAGTTGTTAATCCCAACGACAGCCTTGCGGCAGGTCTTTTTAACTGCCCCTGTTTTTGGGCTTGCGAGTGTTATCTTGGCATCCACTATTTTATGGCTGAATGATCTTCATGCCTCCCAGAGCTTTGTAGGGGATTTGATTGTTGTTGTGTATCTATTAATGATTCCGTCTATTTGTATCATGATAGGTGGTTTTGCCTCAGGCAATCCTTTGGCAGGTCTCGGGTCTTCAAGGGAGATGAAGTTGATCTTGAGTTATGAGCTTCCCTTTATATTAGCAGTCCTGGTGCCGGTGATTAAATCAGGCTATTCTTTACGTTTAAATGATATTTTAGCTTTTCAAATGCAACATGGTGTGATGATAACGAGCCTGTCTGGATTTTTGGCCTTTCTCGTTTGTGTTTTGTGTATCCAGGCTAAATTAGGTCTTGTTCCATTCGATATGCCTGAGGCGGAAACCGAGATTGTGGGTGGGCCTTTGATTGAGTATTCTGGGATATGTCTTGCTATTTTCAAGCTTATGAAATATATGCTTTTATTCGTCCTGCCTTTTTTTGTAATAATTTTATTCTGGGGTGGGTGGAGGCTGACTGGGGTTCATTTGTGGTTGGGATTATTAAAATATATTATTTTTATTTTGTTGGTTGTCGTTATCAGGAATACTAATCCGCGTGTAAGGGTTGATCAGGCCATGCGTTTCTTTTGGGGCACATTGACAGGCCTGTCTAGCATTGCGGTTCTTTTAGCATGGATAGGGAAATAAAATGAGCGTTCGCGTCCAAGCGTTATTAAAGTCACCCTGGATTTTTCATCTTTCAACAGGCAGTTGTAATAACTGCGATATTGAAATTCTGGATTGCCTGACCCCTCGTTTTGATGTGGAACGTTTTGGGATGCTTTTAGCAGGCAGTATCCGTCACGCGGATGTCTTGGTGGTGACAGGTTCAGCGAGCCGTAAATGTATTCCTCGAATGAAACAGATATATGAACAGATGCCAAAGCCTTGTTTTGTGGTGGCCATAGGTGAGTGCGCGCTTTCAAGAGGGATGTTTATCCAGAGTTATAATTGTCCTTTACCCATTGATAAGATAATCCCTGTGGATGTTTACATCCCGGGTTGTCCGCCGAAACCTGAAGCGATTATTGCAGGAATCATGAAATTAGTTAAAAAAACAGAAGAAGGGCTAAAGAATAAGCAGGCCGTATGATACGATCAGAAATATTAAAAAACATCCAGGATAATTTTAAGAATGATATCAAAGCCTTCTTTGAGAAATCGTCGAACAGGGTTTATATGGATATTTCTTCCAGTGCCTTATTGCCAATGGCGAGCTATCTATTTAAGGTTTTAAAAGCCAGGTTTAATATTGCTTCTGGTGTGGATACACGGGAAAATTTTGAAATCCTTTATCATTTTTCTTTTGATGAACTTGATTTGATTGTGTCTTTGCGTGTTGTTTTACCGAAGGATAATCCTCAGGTTGTTTCTTTAGCTCTTTTATGTGAAGGGGCTAATTGGATTGAAAGAGAAATTACCGAGATGCTGGGGATTCATTTTATTGGCCATCCTGATATGAAGAGGCTTCTATTGCCCCCAGAATGGCCAGAAGGTGTTTATCCTTTAAGACGTGATTATAAGGAATGGGACAGTACAGCTATTAGAGACAGGGGAGTGTGAAGATGGGACGCACCATTGTTCCAATAGGGCCATATCATCCTTTACAGGAAGAGCCGGAATTTTTTAAGCTGACTGTAGAGGGTGAGACGGTTGTTCAGATTGAGGTCCAGGTTGGTTATAACCACCGCGGGATCGAAAAATTATCTGAAATGAAGACCTTTGACCAATCCACTTTTGCTGTGGAACGTATTTGCGGCATTTGTTCCACCAGCCATCCCTTTGCGTATACCCAGGCCGTTGAGGATATTTTTCCTGTTGAAGTCCCCATGAGGGCCAAGTTTATCCGTGTGATTATAGCGGAGACTGAACGTATCCATTCCCATCTTTTATGGCTTGGTCTTGCAGGCCATTTTTTAGGGTACAATACCGTTTTTATGTGGGCCTGGAAGCTGCGTGAAGAAATACTGGATGTGATGGAAATTCTATCTGGAAATCGTAACAATTACGCCATGTTCAAACCTGGCGGGATACGGCGTGACATTAAACCTGAAGATATTCCAGGTGTTTTAAAGAAAATTGATTCTATCATACCCACCCTTGAGATGTTAAAAAAAGCAGTGATGGATGATCCGGTACTTCATGCCCGTACCAAGAATATAGGTATCTTGAAAAAAGAGGATGCGATCAACTTTTGTGCGGTAGGGCCAACAGCCCGTGCCTCTGGTGTTAAGCGGGACGTGAGGAAGGATTCGCCCTATGCTGCTTATGATCAATTCCCTTGGGAGATGATAACCTGCGAGGCAGGCGATGTTTTTGATAAATTGGTTGTGAGGGTCCTGGAGACCTTTGAATCTATCAAGATGGTTAAGTATTGCCTGAACAAGTTGCCTGACGGCCCCATTGATTTGAATTTTAAAGATATCCCGCCAGGTGAGGGGATAGGGCATATTGAAGCGCCCAGAGGAGAATGTTTTCATTATGTCAGAAGTGACGGGACAAACCGTCCGGCCAGGCATAAGGTAAGGGCGCCTACCTTTATGAATCTTCCGACGTACAAGGCGACTATTATTGGCCAAACCATTTCTGATGCGACCATCATTTTAGCTGGGATAGATCCTTGTTATTGCTGCACAGAAAGGATGGGGGTCTTAGACACAAAGGGTAACAGGATATATAGTGGTGCAGATCTTCTTCTTTTGTCCCAACAAAAGACTGAAAATATAAGAAAACAGATGGGGGTTAAATGAGCGTTTTGGGTTCTATGTTCAAGTTGACCACGTTTTCTTTTTTTGTGGGTGTCTTTATCATTTTTTTCACCCTTGTTGTTCTTTTGTATTCATTAGGATCCATGCGAGGTCAAAAGAACCTGCCTCAGTATTATTTCTACATTATATTGACGATGCTTTCAGCTCTTGGAGTGGTATTGGCCAATGACCTTTTGATATTGCTTGTTTTTTGGGGATTTTTAGGGGTGCTTTTATATCTTCTGATTAGTTTCGGTCAAAAGGAGAGGACCTCGCAAACAGCCAAGAAAGCATTGATGATTGTGGCTGGGACTGATTTATTGATGATTTTAGGCATAGGTCTGGTTTGGAGACTTGTCGGCACCTTAGAGATGGATAAGGTCCATATTTTATTGACCTCACCGACTGCCCTTGTGGCTTATCTTTGTTTTGTGATGGCTGCTTTTGCCAAGGCAGGGGCCATGCCTTTTCATACATGGATTCCTGATACTGCTGTTGACGCGCCGGTATCTGTGGCTGCTTTTTTACCAGCATCCTTGGATAAGCTTTTAGGTATTTATTTTTTAGCAAGGGTAACGCTGGATATTTTTCATATGAATCATTTTACAAATACGTTTCTGATGGCCATGGGAAGCTTGACGATTATTTTTGCGGTGATGATGGCCTTGGTCCAACATGATTTAAAGAAACTTTTAGGTTATCATGCGGTCAGTCAAGTAGGGTATATGGTGCTAGGCCTTGGTACAGGTAACCCGGTTGGTATTGCGGGCGGCCTGTTTCATATGCTGAATCATGCCATTTATAAATCCTGTCTTTTCCTGTCTGCGGGTGTTGTAGAAAAGAAGGCAGGCACAACAGATTTAGACAAGTTAGGCGGGCTTGCCCAAACCATGCCTGTTATTTTTATTTCATTTTTGATAGCATCTCTGGCTATTTCCGGTGTTCCGCCATTAAACGGTTTTGCCTCAAAATGGATGATTTACTCAGGTATTATTCAAACAGCAAAGGGGTCAGGTCATTTGTGGATTTTATGGCTTATGTCTGCCATGTTTGGTTCAGCCTTGACCTTGGCGAGTTTTATGAAATTAGTGCATGCGGTATTTTTAGGCCAGCCGTTTAAAGAAATCCCTCGTACACAGACTCCTGTATCCATGTGGTTTCCTGTTCTTTTATTGGCCTCATTGTGTGTTGTATACGGTGTGTTCTCGAAATTGCCTCTAAAGGTCTTTATTTTGCCATCGCTCGGGCAGCATGTGGTCTTTGGTGGGGTGTGGAATTCTTATGCGGCTTTTCTTTTACTTCTTTCAGGCCTTTTTATTGGTCTTGTCATTTTTTTATTAGGTAAGAAGAATTCAAAACGCCTGACAGCCCCATTTGTAGGCGGAGAAGATTTAAGCCAATACCCGGAAATGAGGATATCAGGAACACAGTTTTACCGCACCATTGAAGACATGGTTTTCTTAAAGAAGGTTTATGCCTTGGCCGAACAAAAGGTTTTCGATATTTATGATGTGATAAAAAGAATAGCTCATCAAAGTTTTAAAGTTTTAAGTCGTTTACATAACGGCATCTTGCCAACCTATATGGCTTGGTGTTTGCTCGGAATGATAGTGCTTTTTTATGTATTAATAAAATAATGATTCCCCCTCTTTGCGAAGCGAAAAAAGAGGGGGTTAGGGGGAGTTGGAATAAAAATTATGTCTGTGCTTATTATTTTATTGATATTGATGATTGCCGCATCCATCCTGGCTGTTGAGCTAGAAGACCTGATTGGATCCGTCGTGGCCCTTTTTGCCCTTGGTCTTTTTTTAAGCATTACCTTTATCATGCTAAAAGCGCCTGATGTGGCTATTATGCAACTGATTGTGGAGACCTTGGGATTGGTTGTCCTTGTGAAAGCAACATCACGGGTTGATTTGCCGTTATCAACCTCTGGCCGATGGTATTTAAACACCTTTATTTATACCGCGTTTTTGATAACGCTTCTTTTAGTGGCTTCAAAATGTTTCAAGGATTTACCGTTTTTGAGTTGTCCAGTAATAAAAGCATCGTCTGGTTTTTCTGTATCTGAGATCACTTTAAAATACCGGATTTTTGATTCTTTCGGGGAAGCCGCTATATTGTTTGTTGCCGTTATTGCGATATTAGCCATTTTAAGGCCTAAGGGCAAGAAACATGAAGACCCTTCACATGAAAAGGATGAGGCTCATGAAAAGCATTAAACACACTGGAATGTCATTGATTGTCCGCACAGCGATGAGGCTCTGTATTGGTTTTATTTTGTTATACGGGATTAATATTTTAATGAAAGGGCATGACTCTTGTGGCGGTGCTTTTGTGGGCGGGGTTATTGTTGCGCTTACCTTTATTAATATGATGGTTGTATTTGGTAAAAAAGAGGCTTTAAAAGAATTGCCAAGAAATATGGCTGTATTTTTTCAAAGCAGGGCAGGGCTAATGCTTTTTAGTTTCGGCTTATTAATTTTTGTTTGGGGATATTTATTCTTGAATATTATTTCTAATGGTCAACCTTTTAGTTTGTATGACAAGGGGGTTATCTCTTTTAGTCACATAGAAATAATCCTTAAAACGGCGACAGGGATTTTTGCTATTTTTTCTATCGTTCTGCTTTTGCAATATAAAGAAACAAAAGGAGACGCATGATTCTTTATATGCTTTGCCTTTATCTGTTTGGCATGGGTCTTTATTGCCTGTTAAGAAAACGTAACATGATAAAGATGATAATGGGTATTGTGATTGCTCAATATGCGGTTAATTTATTTTTTGTGTTAAATGCTAATGATACGACTCAAGGGGTTTATCAGACGGCTGTAGACCCAGTGCCTCAAGTGGTGGTGTTGACGTCTATTGTTGTGGGCCTTGCCATGGTTCTTGTCTTGATTGCCTTAAGCCTTCGTATTTATGAGAAGTACGGCACCTTTGATATTACAAAAATCAGGGATTTACGCCAATGACAGCACATACAAATTTATTTTGTCTTTATATCATCCTGCCTCTGGCAGGTGCATTTTTAGCGGCCCTTATTGGAGAGCGTAGCCGCAAGATGCTTTCTCTATTGGTGATTATCACAACCTTAGGGGAATTTTTAACAGCCCTTGGCCTTGTTTCTGTAGTCAACCATGATGGCCCGTTGGTTTATTTGACCGGTGTGGGAAAGTCTTTTTTAGGGATCACCATGGTATTGGATGGATTGTCTGTTTTTATGGCGGTTATCATCAGCTTCATTGCATTTTTGGTTGCTGTTTATTCTGTCAATTATATGGAAAGATACACCTCTGTTTGGAAATTTGATGCTTTATTTTTGTTTATGGTGGCAGGCATGAATGGGGTTATCATGACAGCGGATATATTTAACCTTTATGTCTTTCTTGAGATAGCGTCTTTGGCAAGTATTGCCCTGATAGCTTTTGGTGTCAAGCGTCCTCAATTTGAAGCAGCTTTTAAGTACGCTATTTTAAGTATTCTTGGTTCATTTTTTGTTCTTTTGGCGATTGCGCTTTTATATAAGTTCACTTCCACTTTAAACATGGCTCAGATGGCTGTTGTGTTTGCGTATAAAGGCCAAACTAATATTGGTCTTATGATTAGTGTTTTATTCATGATGGGTTTTGGTCTGAAGGCGGCTTTAGTCCCTTTTCATGCCTGGTTGCCTGATGCTCACCCTCAAGCTCCAGCGCCTGTGTCAGCCATGCTTTCAGGGGTGCTTATTAAGGCTTTAGGGTTTTACACCCTCTGCAGGATTTTCTTTAATGTGATAGGTGTTTCCCCTCATATTCTTGGGGTATTCATGTTTTTAGGTGTTCTTTCCATGTTGGTTGGCGGCATTCTCGCTGTGGGGCAATGGGACATGAAACGTCTTTGGGCCTGTTCCTCGATAAGCAATATGGGTTTTATTTTTTTTGGGATAGGGCTTGGGACTCCTCTAGGAATCCTTGGCGCTGTTTTTCATGTGTTTAATCATGCCCTGATTAAGTCCCAGCTCTTTTTAAATGCCGGAGCCGTTGAATATGCCACAGGCACCAGGGATCTGAGAGAACTTGGCGGGCTTTCAGAAAAAATGCCCGTCACAAGTGCCACAGGTTTTATAGCAGCGATGGCTGGGGCAGGGATGCCGCCTTTTAATGGGTTTTGGAGTAAATTTATGATTATTGTGGCGGCCATTCAAGCGGGCCAAATCGGATACGCGGTTTGTGGATTAATAGCCAGTTTATTTCTGTTAGGAGCAATTCTAAAAGTCATCCGTTTAGGTTTTCAAGGCCCATTGAAGGCGCATTTAATGGGTATTAAGGAAGTGCCGATATTGATGCGAATTCCTATGGAGATTTTAGCCTTGGGGTGTGTCTTAGGTGTTTTGTTGCTTTTTGGACCAATAAGGGTCCATTATCTAGACCCGGCAGTTGGTGTGATTATGCATGGAAAGAATTATATGTTTTTGGTATTACGGCATTTGATATGAGAAAACTTATTTTATTTATAATCAGTCTTTTAACCTGGATTTTCTTGGATTGGCCTCTTTTGCCATTGAATTTCTTGATTGGCGTGGCAGCGTCTATTTTTGTTGTCTATGTGGTCGGAGACCTTTGCCTCAAGACGCCTGGGGTTTGGAGCCAACCGCAAAGGTATTTTTATTACATTTTTCTATATTTGCCAACAGTCGTCTGGGAAATGACTAAGGCTAACATTGATGCAGCCATTCATATCTTGCATCCTGATCCAGCTTTTAAACCAGGGATTGTCAAGGTCAAGACCATTTTAAAAAATGAGATAGCGCTGACAGCCCTGGCTAATTCTATCTCCTATATGCCTGGCATGATTGTTGTGGATATTGACCCTGAGAATGGTTTTTTATATGTTCACTGGAATGATGTCAAGCATCAGGAGATGACGAGTGCGACAAAGGTGATTGTCGAGAAGTTCGAAAAGATTTTATTAAAGATTTTCTATTAGTAGAAGGCCATTTTCGCGTAAGCGGGAATCCAGGATTAAAAATTAATTTTACAACTTGTTAAAGGACGGTTGATGAAAATTTTAAGGTGGCTTTTAGGAGCAATCATTTTATCCTTCATGGCAGCGATTGTTATTTATTATCCGCTGCCGTTGATTGTGACGCATGGACAAGTCTTTGCAGATTTTGTTAGCCGGGGTTTCTACGTCATATTGTTTGCTTCTATGTTATGTTTATGGAGGATTATCCAGGGCCCAAGCACTGCGGACAGGATTGTTGGGGTGCATATTTTAAGTGTGATGATGGTTGGGATTAGTGCCTTATTTGCGCTTTGTTCAGGACATTCTTGGTATATTGATGTTGGTATTGCTTGGGGCTTGCAGGCCTTTATTTGTGTTTTAGCATTATCAAAGAATTTGGAGGGACAAGGTCTTGATGATTAATTCATTAGGTGTATTTTTTATTATTATCGGGCTCATTTTTGATGTGATAGGCGGCATTGGTCTTGTTCGTTTGCCGGATGTTTACAGTAGGCTTCAGGCGGCATTCAAGTGTGTGACCATTGGCACGAGTAATATCCTTTTAGGAGTTCTTTTGATTGTTGGTTTTAATGCAACAGGCATGAAAATCTTGGTTTGTGCGGCTTTTTTGATATTTACAGCGCCTGTTGCCGCGCACGCGCTTTTAAGGGCTGCCAGACGCTCGGGAGTGCCTTTAACTTTACAAAGTGTTGTTGATCAATATGAATCAGAAGATGTAAAAACGGACGAATAATATGTTGCCTTTACCTAAATTAAGAGAAATTAAGGAAGCTATAAAAGCGCTTTTAGTGGGTCCTTATACTTCCAAGTTTCCTAAAGAGGGGCATCAGCCGCATCCTAATTTTAGGGGTCAGCCTAAATTTAATGAACAAAAATGTGTGGGGTGTCTTGCTTGCGAGGAGGTTTGTCCTGTCAAAGCCATTGCCCATGAGGACAAGATTGATAGTAAGGAATCTAAAAGGGTCATGATACATTATACGGATACGTGTATTTTTTGCGGCCAGTGTGAGGCGGCTTGTATAGCGGATCATTTGGGCATTAAGCTTTCGAATGATTGGGAGCTTTCTTTTTTTGAAAGAAAGAATGCTTATGAAACTATAGAGAAGGAAATACAGCTTTGTGAGGTATGCGGCAAGATGTTAGCGTGCACAGACCACTTAAAATGGATTGCGCAAAAAATAGGGGAGTTAAGTTATTCAAACCCAAGCTTATATCTTTCCCGTCTTAAAGCCCTTGGCCTTATCGATGACAATTTAGTGGCGCCTCTAAAAGACCAAGGCCGGTCAGACCGCACAAAAATCCTATGCGCCAAATGCCGCAGGTCGACTACGTTATAAATTAATAGTTTTTTACTAGTGGATGGATGAGGTGAATTTGTTTTTTTAAAACGATGGGTCATTTTTTAACGCCTAAAATTAGTCATGGCCTTCGGTGGTCAAACAACTCGTCCTTTATTTCTCTGGAAATAAAGGACTCGAACAAGTTTGGCCATTTTAGCCCTGAAGGGCTAAAATGCCCTTGTCCATGACCAATTTTAGGCTAAAATGACCAAATCGTTTTAAAAAAACAAATTCACCTCATCCTGATACTTTGGCTTTTTGCAATTTTGAATGGGTTAATAATCCCACGCCGACCAAGATCAGAGGCGTTCACGCACGTTTAGCGGATAACAATGGATTTAAAAGACATTTTAAAAGGTAAGGTGGTTATTGTTGGCATTGGAAACCCTTTACGCTCTGATGATGGGGCAGGTGTGGAGCTTGTCAGAAGGCTGTCTGGTCAAATAGATGCGGTGTGTATTGATGCAGGGACATCACCGGAGAATTATTTGGGGAAGATATCAAAATTAAACCCGGATGTTGTGCTTTTTATTGATGCCGTTGATTTAAATCAAAAACCAGGGACTTATAGAGTTCTTGAAAAAGAAGACCTTTTGCAAAGAGGGTTTTCAACCCACGATATATCGCCCAAAATTTTAATAGAACAGCTCAGGGCGTACAGCACAAATCTTAAGATTTATATGTTAGGCATTCAGCCTCAAAGCCTTGAGTTTGGAACAGGGTTATCTTTGAGTGTTGAAAAAACGGTGGATGAACTTGTGAAGCATTTTAAGCATGAAGAAGTGATCCAGTCTTTAATTCAGGGGATTTTAGAACACGCCCTCAAAGAATCTGCAAAGTCCGTCACCCGCCTTCATTTGAAAATCGGTTTTTTAACAGGCATCAAAGAAGAAGCGTTCCATGAAACCTTCCAGGCCCTTTCCAAAGGAACCCTTTTAGAAAACGCCCGCCTTGAAATAACCTTTTTTCCTGGGACAAGGATTGAGGTTATTTCTTTTGATATTGAATGATAAAATGGATTATTTTTTCAGGCTTGGTTCAGGGCCTAATCTTGTCGTGGAAGGCAGGGCTTGATCTGATTCCATGGAAAGGCATTTTTTAGGGCAGACGTCCACACAAAGCTTGCAGTTGACACAACGGAAATGATCAATGGTCCAGACCTTTTCTTTAATATTGGTGAAAATGGCATTGGCAGGGCAGCGTCTCATACAAATACCACAGTAAATACAAAGCGGAATATCAATAACGATTTTACCGCGCGCGTCTTTAAACGCAGGGCGCTTATAAAAAGGATAAGCCCTTGTCGAAGGCTTCTTGCCTAGAATTTTTAATACCGAAGATGTCATTTTGGCGATAGGCATATTATCTTTCCGTGCAGCTGATACAAGGATCAATGGTTAACACTAAAATAGGCACATCCGCCAACTGGCATCCTGTTAACACTTTAAGCAAAGGCGGCAGATTCGCGAAAGTGGGTGTTCTTACCCTGAAACGCTTTAACATCTTGGTGCCGTCCCCCTTGACATAATAAACAACCTCACCACGAGGCTGTTCAGACCGGGCAAAATATTCGCCTTTAGGAAAACCAACGATCTTTGTCTCTATGGCTCCTTCAGGGATTTTGGCAACAGCTTTTTCAATCAATCGGCAGGATTGGTATAATTCTTTGATACGCACCACACAACGGCCATAGCTGTCACACGAATTTTCAACAACAGGCACAAAATCAAGTTCTTGATAAGCCGCATAAGGGCTCATGCGCACATCATAATCATGGCCGCTGGCACGCAGCATAGGGCCAACAGCGCCTAGTTTATAGGCATCTTCCTTGGTTAAAACACCAACACCCACCAGACGAGATTTAACTGAGGAGTCTTTTAAGAACACTTCAGAACATTCACGTATTTGGGCTTCAATGCCTTCTAATTCTTTAAGGATATCTTTTAGCTTATCATTGCTGATGTCCCGCCTTGTGCCGCCAATCTTGCTGGCCCCAAAAATGACACGGCCGCCTGTTGTTTCTTCAATGATATCCAGGATATGTTCACGTATTCTCCAGGTGGCCATAAAAAGATTTTCAAAACCAAAGGCATCAGCTGTCAAACCCAGCCATAAAAGATGGCTATGAATACGAGAGAACTCTGACCAAATGACACGCAGGTATTGGGCGCGAGGAGGGACTTCAATATTCATGACGCCTTCAATCGCCATGCAATAGGTCATCCCATGGATAAAACTGCAGATGCCGCAGACTCGGTCCGCAATATGCACAAAATCCGTAAATTCTTTTTTCTCAATTAATTTTTCAAGGCCCCGGTGGATGAACCCGATTTTAGGAATAACATCAACAACCTTTTCATCTTCACAGACAAGGTCTAAATGGATGGGCTCCGGCAAGACCGGATGCTGGGGACCAAAGGGGATGATTGTTTGCTTACCCATATATTTTTTATCCAATATTAAATGGCGTTTTCACAGCCTTATTATAAAAATTGCCTTTATAGTCAATGCAGTTACCTTTGATATTGATACCAAATAAATCATGGATTTCATTTTCATAAGCAAAAGCAGCAAAATAAATACTTGTAATAGAAGGGATTTCTTCTTGCCCCGTAAGGGAAGGGATACGCAAGGTCACTAAATCATGATTTTTGCCAAAACTGTAGGATAATTCCAAGGTTTCTATCTTGGAGGCACAGATTTGGACTAAGCGCCATTGGCCTGCCATTAATTCCATGACACGGTTTATTAGTTCGTCAACCTTGATTTCTATGATTTCTTGTTTACTCATAAGGATTTATTTTTCTTTTTGTTGTGTTTTTCTTCTAAAACAGATAAAGCTTGAACAACACCGTTGATAATATTTTCTGGTTTACAGGCGCATCCTGGCACATACACGTCAACAGGGATGGCTTTGTCAACACCGCCCATAATGTTGTAACATTCAGCAAACACGCCACCGCTTAAAGCACAAGCACCGATGGCCACGACAACCTTTGGGTCAGGCATTTGATTGTAAAGATTCTCAACAACGCTTTTGCTTTGTTCGTTAATGGCACCCGTAATAAGGAGGATATCTGCATGTTTGGGGTTTCCAGTATTAATGATACCAAAACGCTCCACGTCATACATGGGTGTCAGGCATGCCAAGACCTCAATGTCGCAGCCATTACAGCTGGAGGCATCGTAATGCAAAATCCAAGGTGATTTTTTTAAGAATGACATATTTTTAAAATAGATAAAATGAATATATTGCCCATGCCCAGAATAAAGGTCGCTAACCACGAGGCTTTGAGTACCGTTTGCCAACGCAGACGGGCAAAAGTGTTATCAACTAAAATAACTAAAAAGAATACGGCACATTCCACCGCTAAACCTAACCAAACATTATTAGGGAAAAACAGGATAATAATGCCTAAGATTAAAATCAGTTCAAACCAATGCGCGATTTCTAAAAGGGCAAGGGTTGGTCCTGAAAATTCGGTGGTTATCCCTTTAACCAATTCCTGATGCGCATGATGCGACATGGATAAATCAAAGGGAGACTTGCGCATCTTAATCGGTAATATAAATAAAAAGCCAAGAAATATGCCCAGAAGCTGTGGTAAAAGAGGCTTTCCTGCTGACATGATATCAAAAACATTAAAACTATGGGTTGTCATATATAGGCCAATAGCTGTTATTATTAGCATCGGCTCATACGCCATCATCTGGATTAATTCGCGTTCTGATCCGATGTGGCTGTAAGGCGAAGAGGTCCTGTATCCGCCAAGGATAAAAAATACACCAGCCAAGGCAAAGGCAAAAACCACTAATAAAAAATCCCCGCCGCAAAAGAATAAGGCGCCGGTTACAATCAAAAACAATAAATGGAAGATAATAAAAAGATTTTGGGCCTTGCGGACCACCAGGTTTTCTTTAGAAAAAAGTTTGGCGACATCATAAAACGGTTGAAGTAGCGGGGGACCTATACGGCTTTGCATGCGGGCTGTGATAATACGATCCAAACCAGTTAAAAGCCCGCCGGTTAATGGCGTTAAGATTATATAAGCAATAAGAATTAAGAAGATGTTCATTTAATGAATAAAAGCACAAACATGATTATTAATAAAATCCACGTCAGCCCCACACCAATGGGGTATAATTTTTTTTCTGCAAAAAACTCATCCAGTAAATAATTTTTCATGGCAAAGGGGCGGTTATTACCTAATGAATCCTTGAACGTGCCTGGAGTATCTGTATTGGCGCCGCCTAAATAAGGAGCAACGTATTTAGTGCTACGATCAAAATTAATAGATATCAGGGGAAACAATAAAATCAAGCCTAACATGATTAACATGATAATAATATTACCGTTCGACATGCTAACAGATTTGTCGTATAGGCTATACAAATAAGGTTCAATATAGCATGAGGAAATTAATGGGAATAGGGCACAGATAAGGACTGTTAATACAGCCAGAATCCCTAAAGAAACAAATTCTTCTCTTGAAACATCCTTTTCTTGGCCAACAGGCGGGGTAATGGCTAAAAGAAGTTTTCCCATCCATTTGACCCAGAAAAAGAGATTAGCAGCCCCACCAAAAGCAACAATCACTGAAAGCAAGGGGTTGACATCAACCAATGCTTTTAATACCGCCCATTTACTGATAAGCATTCCAAATGGGGCTAAAAACATGCCAGCCATGCCAATGAGCATGAAGGTAGCCAGGCCAGGCATGCTGGTGATAAGGCCTTCCATCATTTCAATTTCACGGCTATGCTTGCGGTGTTCCACAGTGCCTACACATAAGAAAAGAAGACCTTTGGCCAGTGCATGGAAGATGATTAATAAAATTCCTGCCCATACCGCTTGTGCGCTGCCGATGCCTGCGCATAAAATCACTAACCCAAGGTTTGCAATGGTAGAGTAGGCCAAAAGACGCTTGGCATTATTTTCTGTGATGGCAATCAATGAGGTAAATAAAAAGGTAACAGCGCCTATCATGGCGATAGTGGAGCCCATTAAAGTTCCCTGTAAAACAGAGGCAAAACGTAACACCAGATAAACACCAGCCTTGACCATGGTGCTGGAATGAAGTAAGGCTGAAACAGGTGTTGGGGCAACCATGGCGCCTAAAAGCCAGTCGCAGACAGGCAATTGAGCAGATTTTGTCAAGCCGGCTATTGAAAGTAAAGCAACAGGGATAATAGCCGCAGCCTTAGAAATGGTAAGAAGTTTATTGATTTCAATGGTGCCTGTAGAATAGATTAAAATACCTAAAGCAATAACAAAGCAAAGTCCGCCTATTAAATTAACTTCAATAGCCCTAAAGGCATTTCGGGTAGCTTCTTCAGTACGGGTGTAGCCAATTAACAGGAAGGAACAGGCGGTGGTGACTTCCCAGAAGAAGTAAAGCCAAACAAGATTATTAGAAAAAACTATGCCAAACATGGCAGATAAGAATACGAATAATAAAAAGAAGAAAAAGGGCCTGCGATCCGGTTGTTCTTCATGATGATGCTTAAAATCTTGCATATACCCAATGGCAAAAACACAGATAAGGGTACCGATAATACCTATGATAAGGGCCATGATGGCTGAGAATTGATCAATAAAAAAATTATATTTGGCTTCCAGATGATGTCCTGAAAAGAATTCTAAGTAGGTTATGGCGATAAACTGAGCTAAAACTAAACCTACGACTAAAGGACGTTGATGTTTTATGCCTAAGGTTACTATATATAGAGAAAGGAGCGCCTCAAGTACAAAAATCAGGATACTGGCCCATGAACTATAGGCTGAAAAATAAAAGCTGTTACCATGAAGGGTGCCATAAGCACAAAATAAGGACACAACGCCAATGGCTAATGAAGAACATTTGACCAACCCATGGCGTATATTATCCTTAGGAGAAAGGTATATAAGGATAGCCGCAATTGCCGGGAAAATAATTAAAAAGATGATTTCGGAAAACAGAGTGAGTCATTATACACAAATTAAAACCTCTAGCAAATTATTTTAAATATTTATTCTTAAAAAATATATTCTTCTGTGATTTTTATTTTTTTTTGTTAATATATCGTGATTATGATGCCAGTACATTTAAAAACATTACGGGTTGCTATTGTAGGGGCTGGGCCGTCAGGTTTTTTTGTGGCCCATACTCTATTAAAACAGAACATTCCTGTGGTAGTGGAAGTTTTTGAAAAATTACCAGCTCCGTTTGGGCTCGTCCGTTATGGGGTGGCTCCGGATCATGAAAAGATGAAGACCGTTATCAAGATTTTTGAGCAGACGGCCAAAGATGAGAGATTTTCTTATTTTGGTCATGTCACGGTTGGGGAGGATATTACTGTCGATGAATTGAAAGAATTTTATCATGCTATCGTATTTTGTACAGGGGCAGAAACTGACCGTCGCCTGGGCGTTCCTGGCGAAAACTTAAAAGGCTGTTACACTGCTTCTCAAT